>NZ_JBHWVO010000009.1:0-278835 GCF_042736635.1 Streptomyces sp. NPDC060035 | reverse complement strand
TCCCGGGGGGCGGGCCCCCCCCCCGTCGGGGCGGCCCGACGTGTCCGGCCCCTGCCTGCCTGCCCTTCAACGCACAGTCCGGGAGGTGTTCGCCACCTCCCGGACCGGTTCGCCGCCCGCGGGGATTGGGGCGGCGGTCTCCCCCAGCCCGCTGAGTCCAGTGCAGCGGGCCGACCCACGCAGCACCCATGGAAGTGCTTCCGCACAGGCCGGACCAGAGCGCACGGCCGGGCGCACGGCCACACACCAGGAGCACGGCGGACACGTCCGCCGCCGCACCGCGGCCCCGCTCGGCGCACCGCCCGCACCCCAGGCGCGCGTCCGGCACCCGGACGGGCAAGGGCCGCACAGTCCGCCCGGACGCACAACATTCCCGCCATACGGACGTCTGCCCCTTAACGGTAGGGATGCGGCGAACTACGCTGGGTTTACTGATGTTCTCGGCAGGGCGGCATATTCCACGGGGCTCGGCCAAATGCGTGTGCGGCCGGAGTGCCCGGGACCGTACCTGGGGAGAACACGGTACGAATGCCGCGCGCCTCACGGTGACGCGGCTGCCGTCTGTGTGTCGAGGGGTGGCGCATGTCCAGGGAGCAACGCGGGCCGAACGAGAAGCTCGGCACAGTTCTCGCCCTCGCGGGAATCAGTAACGCCGGGCTCGCCCGGCGGGTCAACGACCTCGGAGCGCAGCGCGGTCTGACACTTCGCTACGACAAGACCTCGGTGGCCCGCTGGGTCGCCAAGGGCATGGTGCCGCAGGGTGCCGCGCCCCATCTCATCGCCGCGGCGATAGGGGCCAAACTCGGCCGCCCCGTGCCGCTGCACGAGATCGGGCTCGCGGACGCCGACCCGGCGCCGGAGGTCGGGCTGGCCTTCCCGCGCGATGTGGGTGAGGCCGTGCGGTCGGCGACGGATCTGTACCGGCTGGATCCGGCCGGGCGCAGGGGCGGCGGGATCTGGCAGTCGCTGGCAGGCTCCTTCGCCGTGAGCGCGTATGCGACGCCCGCGTCCCGATGGCTGATAACCCCCGCCGATCCGTCGGTCGCGCGGGACTCGACGACAGCCGAGGCCGCGATCCTCGGCGCCCCGGGCGCACCCGGGGCGCAGGGCGGGGTGCCCGTCCAGCCGGGTCCGGACACGTCGTCCGACGCCTCGCCCCTGCGCGTCGGCCACAGCGATGTCGCCAAGCTGCGCGAGGCGGCCCAGGACGCCCGCCGCTGGGACTCCAAGTACGGCGGAGGGGACTGGCGTTCCTCCATGGTTCCGGAGTGCTTACGCGTCGACGCAGCACCTCTGCTCCTCGGTTCGTACAGCGACGAGGTGGGCCGGGCGCTCTTCGGCGCATCGGCCGAGCTGACCCGGCTCGCCGGGTGGATGGCGTTCGACACCGGTCAGCAGGAGGCCGCGCAGCGCTACTACATCCAGGCACTGCGGCTGGCCCGGGCCGCCGCCGACGTACCGCTGGGCGGATACGTACTGGCGTCGATGTCCCTGCAGGCGACCTACCGCGGCTTCGCCGACGAGGGCGTGGACCTGGCGCAGGCGGCGGTCGAGCGCAACCGCGGGCTCGCCACCGCCCGGACCATGAGCTTCTTCCGCCTCGTGGAGGCGCGCGCCCATGCGAAGGCGAGCGACGCACCGGCCGCGGGGGCGGCACTCAAGGCGGCCGAGAGCTGGCTGGAGCGCTCCCGGGCCGGCGATGCCGACCCGTCGTGGCTCGGCTTCTACTCGTACGACAGATTCGCCGCCGACGCCGCCGAGTGCTATCGCGACCTGAAGGCCCCGCGGCAGGCGCGGCGCTTCACCGAACAGGCCCTGTCCAAGCCGACCGAGGAATTCGTCCGCTCCCACGGGCTGCGGCTCGTCGTGTCGGCCGTCGCGGAACTGGAGTCGGGCAACCTGGACGCGGCGTGTGCGGCCGGGACGCGGGCGGTCGAGGTGGCGGGGCGCATCTCCTCGGCGCGCACCACGGAGTACGTACGCGATCTGCTGCACCGCCTCGAACCGTACGGGGACGAACCCCGCGTCGCCGAGCTCCGGGAGCGGGCCCGTCCGCTTCTGGGGGCCCCCGCCTAGGCGCAACGCCGTAACGCCCCGGTATGCCCGGACCCGGGGACGGCCTCGGGGCCATGACGCGCCACGCCCCTGGCTCCGCTGGTTTGAGCCCGTTGTCAGTGGGTCAGTGCACTATCGGGGTGGGAGGTGGCGTGATGATGACGCACGCGGCGTACGACTGCGATGTGCTGGTGATCGGCGGCGGGATCGTCGGTCTGTCGACCGCGTACGCGATCACGCGCACCGCGCCCGGCACCCGGGTCACGGTGCTGGAGAAGGAGTGGGGCCCCGCCCGCCATCAGACGGGGCGCAACAGCGGGGTGATCCACAGCGGCATCTACTACCCCCCTGGCTCCCTCAAGGCGCGCTACGCCGTGCGGGGCGCCGCGGAGATGGTCGACTTCTGTGCGCAGCACGGCATCGCGCACGCCGTGACCGGCAAGCTGATCGTGGCGACCGGCAGCGGCGAGCTGCCCCGCCTGCACAGCCTGGTCCAGCGGGGGCGGGAGCACGGACTGCCGGTCCGGGAGCTCGGCCCCGCCCAGATCGCGGAGTACGAGCCGCAGGTCCGCGGGCTCGCGGCGATCCGGGTCGGGACGACCGGGGTGTGCGACTTCGGGGCGGTGGCCGCACGGCTCGCGGCCGAGGTGAGCGGGGCGGGCGGGCAGGTCCGGTTCGGCGCGGAGGTCGTCGCTGTGGACCGGCGCCCCTGGGGTGTGGCCGTGCGGACGGCCGACGGGCAGGTGGTCCGCGCCCGTGTGCTGGTCAACTGCGCGGGGCTGCACTGCGACCGGGTGGCACGGCTCGCGGGCGACGACCCCGGGGTGCGGATCGTGCCGTTCCGCGGGGAGTACTACGAGCTGGCCAGGCCGGAGCTGGTGCGTGGCCTGGTCTATCCGGTGCCGGACCCGGCGTTCCCCTTCCTCGGGGTCCATCTGACCCGGGGTGCCGACGGCGCGGTCCACGTCGGGCCGAACGCGGTGCCGGCGCTGGCGCGCGAGGGATACGGCTGGCCGGTCGTCCGCCCCCGCGAACTGGCGTCCACCCTGAGCTGGCCGGGTTCCTGGCGGATCGCCCGGCAGCACTGGCGGTACGGGGCGGGCGAGGTGCACAGATCGCTGTCGAGAAAGGCGTTCACCCGGGCCGTCCAGCGACTGCTGCCCGAGGTGACGGAGGACGATCTGCGGCCGTCCCCGGCCGGGGTCAGGGCCCAGGCGGTGCTGCGGGACGGCACGCTGGTGGACGACTTCCTGATCCGCGAGGCGCCGCACACCGTGCACGTACTGAACGCACCGTCGCCCGCGGCCACGGCCTCACTGCCCATCGGGAGGGAGGTGGCGCGACGGGCTCTGCTGCGGGCTCGCGCGACGGGCTGGAAGCCGCCCGCCGTAGAATCGGGGCATTGTGTCTGAGTCTGTGAACCCCACCCCCAAGACGCCCGGCGTCCCCGCGGACGCGGATGCCGAGGCACTGCGCGCCGCCTCCTTCGAGCGGCAGCGCAGGCTGCGCCAGGAGCCGCGCTTTCCCGGCGGACCCGCTGCCGACCCGGCAGGATCGCACCACGAGCGCCGGATCCGCAGCTTCCAGCCGCGCCGCAGCCGGGTCACCGCGGGCCAGGAGGACGCCCTCCAGCGGCTGTGGCCGAAGTGGGGCCTGGACATCGACGGCCTCCACGTCCTCGATCTGCCCGCGCTGTTCGACGGTCTCCCGGTGGTCCTGGAGATCGGCTTCGGCATGGGCGAGGCCACCGCGCAGATGGCGGCCGACGACCCCGGGACCGGGATTCTGGCCGTCGACGTGCACACCCCGGGCCAGGGCAATCTGCTCGGTCTCGCCGACCGGGCAGGTCTGTCCAACATCCGGGTCGCCAACGGTGACGCGATCATCCTGCTGCGCGAGATGCTGGAGCCACAGGCGCTGGACGGGCTCCGGGTGTACTTCCCCGACCCCTGGCCCAAGAAGCGGCACCACAAGCGCCGGCTCATCCAGCCCGAGTTCCTCGATCTGGTGGCGCAGCGGACGAAGCCGGGCGCGGTGATCCACTGCGCCACGGACTGGGAGCCGTACGCGGAGCAGATGCTGGACGTGCTGACGGCGCACCCCCTGTTCGAGAACACACAGGCGGACGGCGGCTACGCGCCACGTCCCGCGTTCCGGCCGCTGACCCGCTTCGAGGGGCAGGGCCTGGACAAGGGACACGTCGTGCAGGACGTGCTGTTCACCCGCCGGTGAGCCGGCGGGACTACTTACGTACCCCCGGTTGCCGCCGGTTGCCCCGGGGCGCAGCCGATTGCTCCGGTTGCCGCCGGGGGTCGCTGATCAGCCACTGAACGGTGCCGGGCGCTGGGCACCATGGCCAGGTGTCAGTCCTCCTCGTTAGGGTCATCGGGTGTCCGAGGGGTTCGTACAGCACCAGCAGCCGGCCGTCCCGGTTCTCGAGGAGCAGCGGCTCGACGAGTTCCTGGGCGCCGTCCCGGAGCGTGGCCAGTGGCGTTACCGGCCGCGCCGCGTCGGCATGGTGTGGCGCAGCAAGACATTCCGGGCCGGCACGGTGATCGTCGTGCTCGCTCTGTGCGGTCTGCTGATCCTGTCCATGGTCCGCGAACAGACCGGCACCGAGGGGTTCCTGGTCGGGCTGGGGCTGGCCGTACTGCCCGTGCCGCTGCTGATGGCGGCGTTCCGCTGGCTCGACCGGGTCGAGCCCGGACCCTGGCGCAATCTGCTGTTCGCCTTCGCCTGGGGGGCGTGCGCCGCCGCACTGGTGGCGATCATCGCGAATACGTTCGCGACCCGCTGGATAGCCACGGCCACCGCCGACCCGGCAAGCGCCGACACCCTGGGGGCCACGGTGATCGCCCCGGTCGTCGAGGAGAGCGCCAAGGCCGCCGCCGTTCTGCTGATCTTCCTGTTCCGCAGACGGGAGTTCAGCGGTGTCGTGGACGGCATCGTGGTCGGCGGATTCACCGCGACCGGCTTCGCCTTCACCGAGAACATCCTCTACCTGGGCACCGCCTTCGGCGAGGACCAGCAGCTGGGCACCACGGGCCTCGCGTCGGTGACGGCCGGGACCTTCTTCGTACGGGTGGTGATGTCGCCGTTCGCGCATCCCCTGTTCACGGTGCTCACCGGTATCGGTTTCGGAGTCGCCGCGCTGGCCGGGCGGCGCCACCGGGTGCGCCGGATCCTGCTGCCCTTGCTCGGCCTGCTCCTCGCCATGGGCATGCACGCCCTGTGGAACGGCTCGTCGACCTTCGGCCCCTACGGCTTCTACGCGGTGTACGGGGCGTTCATGATGCCGGCCTTCGGCCTGGTGACCTGGCTGGCCATCTGGACGCGACAACGCGAACTGCGCACCCTGGCCACCGAGCTGCCCGTCTACGCGGCGGCCGGCTGGCTGACTCCCGCCGAGCCACTGGCGCTCGCCTCGATGCGGGCCAGGGGCATGGCGCGCGACATGGCGCGGCACTGGCACGGAATCCACGACCGGACCAGGGGCAAGGCCGCGGCACAGGCGGTCGCGGAGTACGAGGCGTTCGCGACGTCCCTGGCGGTGCTGCGCCGCAGGGCCCGCCGCGACACACCCGGCCCGGACTTCGCCGAGCGCGAGCAGGAGCTGCTGCACCACCTGTGGCAGCGCCGGGAAGTCGCGGGCCCTGCCCTGACGTACGCGGCCCGTGCGACGGGCCGGTTCCGCGCCCACCGCGGCCCGGCGCCCATGGGCCCGGCCACGGTCCCGTCCCCCCGCAGGTTCCCGCAGCCGGATGCGTACCCGCAGCAGCAGCCCGCCCCGTACCCGCAGCAGGTCCCCGCACCGCACCGGCACTACGGCGGGTACAACCCGTATCTGGACGACGGCCACCAGCAGGGCAGCCGCCCCGTACCCCCCGCGTAGCCACGGCGAGGCGTCAGGCGGATGCCTCCGTGAGCTCCGCCAGCTCCTTGTCGGTCAGCTGCAGGCCGGCCACCGCCACCAGTGCGGGCAGCTGAGCGACCGTGCGGGCGGACGCGATCGGCGCGGCGACGGTCGGCCGGGCGGCCAGCCAGGCCAGCGCGACCGTGGCGATCTCCGCGTCGTGCTCCTGGGCCGCCTTGTCGAGCGCGGCGAGCACCTTGCGGCCGCGTTCCGACTCCAGGTGCCGGGCCGCACCATCGGCCCGCGCGCTCTCGACCGCCGTGCCGGGCCGGTACTTGCCGGTGAGGAAGCCCGAGGCCAGTGCGAAGTACGGGACGGCGGCGAGTCCTGCCGCGGCCGCCGTGTCCTGGAGCTCGCCCTCGTAGGTGCCGCGCGAGACGAGGTTGTAGTGCGGCTGCAGCGCGACATAGCGGGCGAGGCCCTCGCGCTCGGAGAAGTCCAGGGAGGCCCGGAGCCGCTCGGGGCTGATGTTGGAGGCGGCGATCTCACGCACCTTGCCCTCCTTCACCAGCTGGTCGAGCGCGGTGATGATCTCCTCGACGGGGACGGTCTCGTCGTCGAAGTGTGTGTAGTAGAGGTCGATGTGGTCGGTGCCGAGCCTGCTCAGCGAGGCCTCGGCCGCACCCTTGATGGTCGCGCCGGAAAGTCCCTTGAATTCGGGGTGGGCGCCGACCTTGGTGGCGACGACGATGTCGGCGCGGTTGGAGCGGGACGCCAGCCACGTGCCGATGATCGTCTCCGACTCGCCGCCCTCGTTGCCCGGGGCCCAGGCGGAGTACGAGTCGGCGGTGTCGATGAAGTTGCCGCCGGCCGCGGCGTACGCGTCCAGGACGGCGAAGGACCCGTCCTCGTCGGCCGTCCAGCCGAAGACGTTGCCGCCGAGTGCGAGCGGGAAGACCTGGAGGCTCGAGGAACCGAGTGTGCGCAGTGAAGTCATACCTGGAACAAACCAGTCCGCTCAGGCGACTATTCCTGTGACTGCGGGTCACCGGCAGACCGGCGGCCCTGGCGTCGGGGGGTGTGCGTCAGGGCCGCCGGGGTTCAGTGGGCCGTCCGCCTGCGCACTCGCACGGCGGAGGATCGGCAAGGGCTCGACCGAAGCTCCGAGGAGACTTCGGATCGAGAGACCCTTGCCGAGGAGACGTCAGATCGTGAGGCCCTTGCCGCGCAGCCAGCTCATCGGGTCGACGCCCGAGCCGTCCGCGGTGTGGACCTCCAGGTGGAGGTGAGGACCCGTCACATTGCCGGTGGCGCCGACGCGGCCGATGGTGTCGCCCGTGGTGACCCGCTGGCCGGCGGTGACGTCCATCGAGGACTGGTGGCAGTACCAGATCTCCGTGCCGTCGTCGAGCTCCAGGACCGTGCGGTAGCCGTACGAACCCGAGTAGGCGGCCGACTTCACCGTGCCGCTGTGCACGGCCTTGACCGGGGTGCCGGTCGGGGCCGCGAAGTCGAGACCGGTGTGGTAGCCGGAGGACCACATCGAACCGGCCTGGCCGTAGGTCGAGGTGATCGTGTACGAGGATGTCGGGATGGCGTAGCTGGCGGCGAGCTTGGCAAGACGCTCGGCCTCCGCCTTCTTCTTCGCCGCGACTTCCGCCGCCTTCTTCTCGGCGGCGGCCTTCGCCTCGGCCTCGCTCTGCTGCTTCGCGGCCTGGGCCGCGGCCTCCTCGGCTGCCGCCTTCTCCTCCGCGGCCTGGGACTCGGCCTCGGCTCCGGCCTGCTGCTGCTCGGCCTGCTGGAGGATGCGGGCACGCAGCGCCTCACCGGCGTCGGTGGTGCCCTGCTCGGCCTCGGCGGCCGTGATGCCGGCAGTGGTGAGCGGGGAGGACGCGGCGACGGTCCCGTTGTCGGCGTCGGAGTCGTCGGACAGGAAAGCACTCACGCCGGGAAGGGACTTGGCGTCGGGGAGATTGTCCGCGATGGAATCGGGAAGAGAGATGGAGACCGGCGGCTTGCTCTGCGCGGTGGCCATGCCACCCGCACCGACGGCCGCGATGACGCCGACGCCGAGGACGGTGGAGCTACGGGCGAGGCCGCGCTGCTTGGCTACACGGTGCCTGCCGCGTACGGGACGGATGGACTCCTCGGTGGGGTTCCATTCCTCCCACGTCCTGTCCTCGTCACCGACGATGTCGGACCTGAAGGGTGACGGGGCCTCGGGGGCAGGCTGATTGGACGCCACGTGGGCGCACTCCTTTCCTTCCTTCTCGCCTACCGGGTTAGCTGACGGGTTCGGAGCAGGAAGGTCTCCTACGGGCCTCTCTGTCTCTCACGAGACACAGGTGACCGATTCACCCCATGTAGGTGGTTCCCCGGTTCCCTTGCGGAATTCGGCGCTCGCGCACGGTGCCGCCTCTTGCGACGACTGGGACAACCGCGCTGCGTTATCGAACGTTAATAGACACCCGGGTCCGATTCCAAGCTGTTGCCGTTGATCATTCCCGACTTTGACGTGGACTTTCAGGGAATTAACGGCCCGAATCGGGCGAGTTGAGCACCCCCCGCCCAGCCATCAGTTTCTGACGTTGCGTCAAATGTTATGCGGAGCGGTGTCCTTCGACTACACACCGTGGCAACGGCTCATCCATCGCCCCGCCCCACGATCTTCACAGTCGTCCGACGCTCCGGCTGCCCCCGGGCCGGCCGGCCGACCGCGAGCAGTGCCATGTCGTCCGTGGAACGGCCGCCCGTGTGCAGCCGTACGTCGTCGGTGAGCGCGGAGAGCAGTTCGTCGGGCCCCGGGAAGATCCGGCCGCGCAGCCGGGCCGCAGGATCGTAGAAGGCCCCGTCCGCGTCCCGCGCCTCGGAGAGGCCGTCCGTGAACACCAGGAGCGTCGCCCCGGCCGGCAGCTCCCACTCGTCCGACCGGTCCGGCCACACCCCCAGGTCCATCCCGATCGGCAGCGCGGGCACGGTCGGCGCCAGCACCTCGAGCGCCCCGTCCGCGTGCAGCAGGATCGGCTCCGGGTGACCGCGGTTGACGATCCGCAACGTGCCCGAACCGGCCGGGATCTCGGCGAGCACAGCGGTGACGAACCCCTCCATGGAGTCGAGCCCGCCGCGCCGAGTCCCTTCCCGCGCCAGCGCCCGCTCCAGCCGCTGCGCCACCCCCTCCAGCGACAACTCCTGCTCGGCGGCCTCCCGGAACGCCCCGATCACCACGGCCACCGCCTCCACGGCGGCCAGCCCCTTGCCCCGTACGTCCCCGACGACCAGCCGCACCCCGTGCGGGGTGTCCGCGACGGCGAACAGGTCACCGCCGACGAACTCGTCCGCCTGCGCCGCCTCGTACCGCGCCGCGACCAGCAGCCCGCCGATCCGGTCGTTCGGCGTCGGGAGCACCGCGCGCATCGCGGTCTCCGCGATGACCCGGGCCGAGGCCAGCTGGTCGTTGCTGCGCCGGACGACGCCGTTGATGACGAGGGCGAGCACGGAAACGGTGACCAGGGTGAGCAGCTCGGTGACCGGGGCGACATCCGAGATCGTGCCGTCGTCGATCCGGATGGCCAGGACCGTCAGAATCGCGGCCACACCCGTACGGATCGTGCTCGCCAGCGAGAAGAACGGCGCGGCGATCAGCGGGGCCGCGGCGAACAGGGGGACGGCACTGACCGCGGGCGGCGTGGCGAGGTCGAAGACCAGCCCGCCCACGATCATCAGGGCGGGCAGCATACGCACGAACCGCCGGGCGCGGGCGCCTCCAGCAGCTCCGCCGCGCCCTTTCTCCCGCTTCCCCACCTGTGCACTCCTGCCCGGTCCGCCCACGGCTGCGGACGGTACCGCGCTCCGCCCAGGCTGGCCGGAGCCGCGCCGTGCGGCGACTCGTCATCGGCCAAAGGGAGGAGCGCCCCAGCGCCGCACTCCGATGGTCAGTCGGAGAGCGTGCCCTGCGCGTAGATCGTCAATGCATCCCGTACGAAGACGGCGGTGCCGTCTCCGTACCGATCGTAGTTCTTCCCGTAGCGCGGATCGGCGGCGTACATCTCTCCGAGGCCGATCACGTACGACCGGGTGGCCGTCATGGTCACCGACAGCCACGCACAGTGCCGCCGCGCGATGTCCTGCACCGTCTCGCTGCCCGGGTCCATGCCCGCGGCCCTGGCCTGCCCGTAGTCACGGGCGATGGCCTCGTGCACGCCCTGGAAACTGTCGCGCTCCGCCCGGCTCAGCGAACGCCACCACCGGTCGCCCTTCTCGTACGCCTCCCTTCCCCAGCGGTCGGTGACCTCCTGCTCGTACACCGTGTGATCGAAGCCGTCGAACACTTCCTCGGCCATGAGCTCTCTTCCCTCCTCGGTCTTGTGGAGAGTGGTCCGCACCGAGGCGATCTGCCGCCCGATGCGCTCCCGCTCCTGCTCCAGCAGGCACAGATGGGCCCGGAGCGCCACGGAGGTGTCCCGCTGCCCCTCCAGTACGTCCTTGATGGCGGGCAGCGAGAGACCCAGCTCCCGCAGCAGCAGAATGCGCTGCAGCCGGACAAGGGCGTCCTGGTCGTAGTAGCGGTAGCCGTTGGACCCGATCCGGCTCGGCACGAGGAGACCGAGATCTCCGTAGTGCCGGAGCGTGCGGCTCGTGGTGCCGGCCTTTCTGGCGATTTCCTGGATGGACCACTCCATGCCGTGAACGCTAGATCTTTACGTTGCGTCAAGGTCAAGCACGGCAGCTGTGGCGTACGGCGGCATACGACAGAGGCCCGGATCCTCAAAAGGATCCGGGCCTCTGTCTTCAGTAGCGGGGACAGGATTTGAACCTGCGACCTCTGGGTTATGAGCCCAGCGAGCTACCGAGCTGCTCCACCCCGCGCCGTTGTGAGTGCAACACTACGCCATCCGGGAGGGGGTCCCGACCACGTACGCCGGCGACCCCCGGCCCACCGCCCCGGCAGGGGCGTCCTCCGCACGGCAAAGGACGTCAACGCGTCGTATAAATCAGGCAGTTGCCATGAGTGGCGCTTTACCCAAAGATGTTGCCGCATCTCCCCGATCTTGCGTCACCGCCTGCCTGGAGGGCCCCCGACATGACCACACCACTCAGACCTGCCCGCACTGCTTCCCCTTCCCCGGCGCCGTCACCCCTGCGCGGATCCCTGATCAGTGGAGTCCTCGGCGGCGTGTTCGGGGCGGTGATGAGCGCCGCCGTCAACTACCTGGTCATCGGCATGCCGGGCAGCGCGTCGGTCAACGCGGTGAACCACGCGATATCGGGTCTGATCAGCGGGTTCCTGGCAGGGTTCATCGGGCTGATGATGCACATGCGCAAGGCGGCGGCAGCGCCGGAGGCCGACGCGGTCGCGGCGGAGAACACCGGGGCCGGGTCCGCCCGGAACGCCTGACTCCCCGGCCCGCCCGGAGGCATCTGCGGCACGGTGCGTATGCCCCCGTATGCGCGGGCGGGCCGGAATGCGCACCCCCGCAACCGGCGGGACGCTGGACCTATCAGTCCTGCGGTGTCCGCTTCCGCTTGCGACCGAGGTTGCCGGAGCGCCGGCGCACACCCGCACCGAAAGTCCGGCACAGGCGGACCGGGCAGCGTGCGGCACGCGTTACGGCAAGGAGACGGTCATGGACGGCAGCACACTCGAAACGATGAGGACCGAACTACGCGGCCCGGTCATCGGCCCCAGTGACCCGGAGTACACGCAGGCCCGCACGATCTACAACGCCATGATCGACCGGAGACCGGCGGCCGTGGTCCGGTGCCACGACACGGCGGATGTCATGGCAGCCGTCGACTTCGTACGCACGCACGGCCTCGAGGTGGCCGTGCGGGGCGGCGGGCACAGCGGCCCGGGTCTCTGCCTCGTCGAGGACGCCGTCACGGTCGACCTGTCGCCGATGCGCGGCGTACGCGTCGACCCGGCCACCCAGACCGCACAGGTCGACGGCGGCGCCAAGCTGGGCGATCTCGACCACGCCGCCCACGCGTTCGGCCTCGGCACCCCGGCGGGCATCATGTCCACGACGGGAGTAGGAGGCCTCACCCTCGGTGGCGGACACGGCTACCTCACCCGTAAGTACGGCCTCACGGCGGACAATCTGGTGTCCGCGGACGTCGTCCTGGCCGACGGCAGCTTCGTCACGACGAACGCGAGCGAGAACGCCGACCTGTTCTGGGCCCTGCGCGGCGGCGGCGGGAACTTCGGCATCGTCACGTCGTTCGACTTCGAGCTGCACCCCGTGGACACCGTGGGTGTCGCCATCACCGTGTGGCCGATGGACCTCCTCCCCGACGTGATGCGGTGGTACCGCGAGTTCCTGCCGCAGGCGCCCGACGACCTGTACGGCTTCTTCGCGTCGCTGACCGTCCCGCCCGGCCCCCCGTTCCCCGAGGAGATCCACGGACAGAAGATGTGCGGCGTCATCTGGTCCTCGACGGCGGACCCGGACGCCCTGGGCGAGACCCTCGCGGTCGTGAACGAACCGGGAAAGCCCGCCTTCCACTTCACGACGCCGATGCCCTACCCGGCCCTGCAGGCCCTGTTCGACGAGCTGATACCCACGGGCCTCCAGTGGTACTGGCGCGGCGACTTCTTCGACCGGATCACGGACGAGGCCGTCGACGTACACGCCAGGTTCGCGGAAGCTCTCCCCACCGGCCTGTCGACCATGCACCTCTACCCCGTCGACGCGGCCGCGAGCCGTGTCGGGGCCGACGACACCGCATGGGCCTACCGCGACGCCGTGTGGTCCGGCGTCATCGCCGGCATCGACCCCGACCCGGACAGCGCAGAGGTGCTGCGCCAGTGGGCCGTGGACTACTGGGAGGCGCTGCACCCGTACTCCATGGGCGGCGGGTACGTGAACTTCCTCGGCGCCGGCGAGTCCCAGGACCGGGTCCGGGGCACCTATCGCGGCCACTACGACAGGCTCGCGGAGATCAAGCAGGCCTACGACCCGCACAACCTCTTCCACGCAAACCAGAACATCGGGCCCAACCCGGGCCACTGACCCTCACATCGGCCACGGCAATACAGAGGGAAAGCCGTGCTCCGAGGGTTACAGTCTGCATGCACCGCATGATGATCCGGCCGCCCCCGGAGCGGCGCGACACCGGAAGCGGCACATCGTCGCCGTACCGGTCGGGACCAGTCCGGCATCACACCATCGGCTCGGTCACGGGGCTCTCACCGCACACCTACGTACAAGGACACTCGATGACCGACATGCCCGCACGCACGACGCAGCGGCACTCCAACGGCACGGCCGCGGACACGGGCGCGCAGCTCGCCGCCCCGGGCACGGCCGTCCCCCTTCCTTCACCTCAGTACGCGGGCCTGTTCATCGAGCCCGATCTGCCGCCGCTCCTCGACGAACCGAGTGAGTGACTGTCCGGAGTGAGCGGCGGGCCGGGGTGAACCGCGGAGCCGGGTGAGCAGCGGGGCACGGTGAGCCACGGTCCCGAGTGACCGGCCGGGCCGCATGGTCGTTGGGAGACCATGCGCATCCGTATCGCCGTCGTCGCCCTCGCAGCGGCCCTTCTGCTCGCCGCGTACCTCTCGAGCATGCCGTCCGAGGCCGAGACCGAAGCGGCCTGCCAGCGTGCCCTCGACAACACGTCGACCGCCACCCTGCGGCCCGACATCTGTCTGGACGTGGCAGGCGACACGTACCGGACGTTCCTCCTGATGTACGCGTTGCGGGCGGAGGGCCTCGACTAGGACCTGCCCACGCGCTCCGCCAGGAAGTCCTCCCACGTCCGCCCGCCCACATCGGTCCCGTCGAGAGACAGATTCTCGCCGGCACGGTAGGCGCGGCCGGCCTTTCCCGGCATCCGGACGGGCAGCGTCATCCGGCGCTTGCCCCGTGCCCGCAGATAGCCGTGGATCAGGCCGGACATGTCGTACACCGTGGGCCCGGTCAGGTCGGGCACCCGTCCGGCGGGCACACCGAGCGCCAGTTCCACGAGCCGGGCAGCCACGTCGTGCGGATCGACGGGCTGGAGCCTGAGCCCGCCGGGGACGGGAACCACGGGCAGCACGGCCATCTTCCGTACGACGGCCAGGGTCAGGTCGTGGAACTGGGCGGCACGCAGCACCGTCCACGGCAGGCCGGACCCGGTCACGGCCCGTTCCGCTTCCAGCTGCGCCCTGAGATAGCCCAGCGGGACCCGGTCCGCCCCGATGACCGAGATGTACACGAGGTGCCGCACCCCGGCGTGCGAGGCGGCCCGCACCAGGTTCCGGGTCGCCTCGTCGTCGCTCTTGGGGCCGCCCGCGAGGTGCAGGACGATCTCGGCGCCGTCCACCGCGGCCTGGACGCCCTCGTTCTTGAGCAGGTCACCGGTCACGTACTCGATGCCCTCGTCCCCGGACTCGTGAGGGTGCCGGCTCAGCACCCGTACCTCACAGCCCGCCTGCCGCAGCAACGGCACCACGAGGCGCCCCAGGGTGCCCGTGCCGCCGGTGACCAGGATGGGTGATGTCATGATCTCTCCAAACTCGGGTGCGGCCCGGAAGCCGTCCTCCCGGGTCACATCAACCCTGTTTCGTGGGTCTACTGCTATGACCCGCCGCGAGGAAGGAATGTGACCGGGTGGACGAGCACGAATGGCTGACGGATCGTTTCGAGGAGCACCGTCCCCGGCTGCAGGCGGTGGCCTACCGCATGCTCGGCTCGGTGAGCGAGGCCGACGACGCCATGCAGGACGCCTGGCTCCGCGTCGGCCGCGCCGACACCCGAAGCGTGGAGAACCTCGGCGCGTGGCTGACCACGGTGGTGGCGCGCGTGTGCCTGAACATGCTGCGCTCGCGCGAGCACCGGCGTGAGGACCCGCTGGACGTGCACGTGCCCGACCCGGTCATCAGCCCCGTGTCCGGGGGCGACCCCGAGCAGGAAACGCTGCTGGCCGACTCGGTCGGGCTGGCACTGCTGGTCGTGCTCGAGACACTGGCACCGGCCGAACGGCTCGCGTTCGTGCTGCACGACATGTTCGCGATGCCGTTCGCGGAGATCGCCCCGATGATCGACCGGTCGCCCGCCGCGACACGCCAGCTCGCGAGTCGCGCACGCCGCCGGGTACAGGGGCAGGCCCCGGTCCCGGACCCCGATCCCACGCGCCAGCGCGAGGTCGTCGACGCCTTCTTCGCCGCCGCCCGCGACGGCGACTTCGACGGACTCGTCGCCGTACTGGACCCCGCCGTCGTCCTGCGGTCCGACGGCGGAGGCGCCCAGGCCCGCCACACGGCCGTCCTCACCGGGGCGCACACCGTGGCCTCACAGGCGCTGACGTTCGGACAGCTCTCCCCGTTCGCCCGGCCGGCGCTGGTCAACGGAGCAGCAGGTGTCGTGGTCGCCGCGCACGGGAAGCCGTTGTCGGTCATGGGCTTCACCGTCACGGACGGGAGGATCATGGCCATCGACGTACTGTCCGACCCGGAACGACTGCGCAGGCTCGATCTGACGGTCCTGGACGACTGACGGGAACGGCAGAGCGCCCTGCTCGCGGCCGGGCGCCCTGCTCGTGGTCGGGTGAGTGGCCGGGTGAGTGGCCGGGTGTCAGCTGCCCTGCTGCTGCTTCCACTCCGCCTGAGCCTCGTTGAGCCGCTCGGCCAGGGCTCCCAGGAACTCCTCGGCGCTCATCTTGCCGAGCAGTACCTTCTGGAAGTTCGCCTCGCTGTCCGCCTTGGACAGGGTGTTCCAGTCGGGCAGGTAGTACGGAAGCTGGACGATCTTGGTGTTGCCCGAGAACAGCGCCTCCGCGCCGAGCTTCGTGGTCTCGGCCTTGTCGATCCAGGCGTCCCCGGCAGCTTCCTCGTTGGCCGGGATCAGGCCCGCCGACTCACTGAACTTGGAGTTCGCTGCGTGGGAGGCGGCGAACTCGATGAACTTCCAGGCCGCCGCCTTGTGCTCGGACGACTTGAACAGGCCGAGACCGGAGACCGGGTTGGAGACCATCACCCTGGTTCCGTCGGCCAGTTCGGGCTGCGGGATGCCGCGGAACTTGTCGGCGCCGAGCGTGCCCATGTGGTCCTGGTAGGAGCCCAGGTTGTGGTTGAGCATGCCGATGTCGCCGGAGTCGAACTGGGCGACCATCTTGGTGAAGTCGTTGTTGAGGTCGGCCGCGGGAGTGGCCTTCTTGTACAGGCCGACGTACTTCTCCAGCGCCTCGACGTTCTTCGGGTCGTCGACCGTCGTCCTCTCCCCGGCCGCGTCCCAGAAGGAGTCGATGCCGGACTGCCCGTACATCGCGTCCAGCGCCTGGGCGATGGAGCCGGGGCCGCCGCGGATCGTGTACCCGAACACGTTCTTCTTCTTGTCCGTCAGCTTCGCGGCGGCCTTGTAGAACTCGTCCCAGGTGCCGGGCTCGCCCAGGCCGGCCTTCTCGAACAGGTCGGTGCGGTAGTACAGGACGCCGTTGGTGGCGGAGATCGGCACCGTGTACATCGCGTCCCGGCCGCCGGCCGACTTCACGTTCTCGATCATCGCCTCGTTGAGCTTGCCGCTGAGGCTGCTCTTTGCGAACCGCTCGTCCAACGGCTCCAGCGCGTCCTGCGCGGCGATGCCGGCGACCATCGCCGCCCCCACACCACCGACGTCCGGCAGACCGCCGCCCTGGATGGCGGTGTCGTACTTGGACTGCGCCTCCGTGGATGCCAGGCCCACGTACTCCACATCGAGATCCGGGTTGGCCTTCTCGAAGTCGGCGATGATCTCCTTCCAGACCGCTGTGCGGACCCCTCCGTTCTCGTCCCAGAAAACGATGCTTCCGGTACCCGTGCCTTCGCTGCCCGTCGCGCCGGCCATACCGCTGCCGTCGTCACCGCAGGCGGTGGCGGTCAGAGCCAGGGCGGAAACCAGGGAGATCGCGGAGGCGAGGCGGCGGCTGCGGTGCTTGCTCATGGTCGGCTCTCTTCTCTGAGTGCTCACTGTCAGGGATCCCCGGGGCGAGCGGGATGCCGCAGGCCGAAGCCGTACGGGACGCGCTCGGGGCGCCGTCGGGGGAATCGGATGGTGGTCTGTCAGCCCCGCGCGGCAGGCGACGTCCACGTCGCACAGGGCCCCGGCCGTCTGCCCGAACCGGCCGGAGGCTTCGGCGCCTGCTCGCGGCGCAGCCGTCCGGTGCGGGAGGGGACCGGGCTCGGGCCTGTCTGCATGGCAGATCTCAGATCTCTCGTATCGCGTCTCATATATGACATACGAAGAACAACGCGATGAAGGTAAGTCGGCCTCGTGCCGCCGTCAATGCACTGGACAAAAGAAGTTCCCGCGGGCCCGGGAGAGGTACGTGCCTGCGGGAACGTCAGACACCGGGCCGGGAGCAGGAACACGAAGCCCCTCCGCTCACGCACGGCCGGGTCCTACCGGGCCTCCGGACACACCCGCCGACGACAGCGCGAAGCGCCGGCCCGACTCCGGGGCGGGCCCGTGGGACGGGACTCCGCTGTCGCGGCGGCGGCAGCGTCGACGGGCGGCTTCGGCGGGGTGGTTGGGTTCGGCGGGGTGGTTGGGTTCGATGTGGCGGCCGGTGTGCTGGTTGCGGGCACTCAGGACGCGAGCGGGTGGGCGGGGATCGCTCAGCGCGCGGAGCGCGGCCCCTCCGTAGCGCCTGCCGTCGGACCATCCGCTCACGCATCACTCATGCCAGAGGCCGGAAACGACGGAGCGCCCCGACCGGCCGAAGCCGATCGAGGCGCTGAGCCGCAGGTCAGAGGGTGTTCCCTCGCCCCGCATCAGGTAGGCCGTGTGGGACTCGAACCCACAACCAACGGATTAAAAGTCCGCTGCTCTGACCAATTGAGCTAACGGCCCCTGAGCGATCACCCCCCGAGCATAGCCCGCCCGGACCCGGCAGCCGATCGGGTATCGGGTGCCGGGCCCTGTCGTGCCGGGGGCCGGGTGAGTCAGCCCTCCGTTTCGTCCGCAATCGCGGCCTTGTGATCCGGATCGGCCGGTTTCAGGAACCAGTGGCGGGCCGATGCCAGCCACCAGGTGGCTGCGAAGCCGAGCACCACCAGGACGGCCAGCGGGGCGTAGTTGAAGGTTTCCCAGGTGACGGGGGACACCTGGGGCAGCATGAACAGCACCGTGATCACGGCGACCCAGGCCACCGCGACGATGCCGATGGGGCGGGACCAGCGGCCCAGGTGCCAGGGGCCCGGGGTGAAGTCGTCGCCGCGCAACAGGCGGAGCAGGGTGGGGATGACGTAGGCGATGTAGAGGCCGATGACCGCGATGGACGTCACGGCCGCGTACGCGGTGACGTTGATCAGGTACGGGAGTCCGAGCGCCAGGGCGCCCAGCGCGGCCAGCCAGACCGCCGCGACGGGGGTGCGCGTGCGGGGGCTGACCGTGTGCCAGACGCGGGAGAAGGGCAGGGCTCCGTCGCGCGAGAAGGCGTAGATCATGCGGCTGTTGGCGGTGACCGAGGCCATGCCGCAGAACAGCTGGGCGCCGATGACGACGAGCAGCAGGAGCTTGCCGGTGGTGGCGCCGAGCGCGTCCAGGAGGATCTGGGCGGGTGGTGCGCCGGTCGGGGAGCTCAGCGCGCCGTCGTACGACTGGATGGCGAAGGTGAAGCCGAGCAGCAGCACGAAGCCGGCGATCCAGGAGGTCCAGATGGACTGCACGATGCCGCGCGGGCCCGCCACGGCCGCGTCGTGGGTCTCCTCCGTCATATGGGCGGAGGCGTCGTATCCGGTGAAGGTGTACTGAGCCATCAGCAGGCCGATCATCACGACGTAGAAGCCGCTGCCCCAGCCGGTGTTGTTGACGAACTCGGTGAAGACGAACGACGCCGACTGGTGCGAGTCGGGTACGAAGGTGAGGGCGCCGACGATGACGGCGACACCGACGACGTGCCACCAGACGCTGACGTTGTTGAGGACGGCGACGATGCCGACGCCGAAGGTGTTCAGCAGCCCGTGCAGGACCAGGATCGCGGCGAAGAGCAGGATCGTACGGCCGGGCGTGATCTCGAAGCCGAACTGGAGGTTCAGGTACGCCCCGAGGAAGGACGCCGCCCCGAAGTCGATCCCGGCGGTGACGGCGACCTGGCCGAGCACGTTGAACCAGCCCGCGAACCACGCCCACGCCGCCGCAGAGCGCGGCGGGGCGAGGCGGTGGGCCCAGAAGTACAGGCCGGCGGACGTCGGGTACGCCGAACAGATCTCCGCCATCGCCAGGCCGACGAACAGCGTCATCAGGCCGACGCCGACCCAGCCCCAGGTGATGAGGACCGGGCCGCCGGTGTTCATGCCGAACAGGTACAGCGTCAGGCAGCCGGAGAGCACCGAGATGATCGTGAACGAGACGGCGTAGTTGGAGAAGGCGGACATCCGGCGCGCGAGCACCTGGGTGTAACCGAGCTGGGCCAGCCGCTCCTCGTCCGTGGTGGGGGCGGGGGGACCTGATGAGACATCCGGTGGGGGCTTCGCGACCGCTGCTTCGTCGTTTGTCATGCCCCCAGCGATGCCCTCGCCGGGGGCACGGCATGCGCCCCTCACCCCACCCGTTGCCCCGCTAGAAGATCGCGGGGTAGGTGTTCCAGCCCGGCCCCACCTTGGCCCGCGCCACGAACGTGCCCGTCCCCGTGCCGTTGTACCGCCAGAGCACCCCGGCCTTGTCCCTGGCGAGCAGGTCGTTCCTGCCGTCACCCGTGATGTCACCGACGGCCGCGATGGCGTTGTACGCCTGCCAGCCGGAGCCGATCCGCACCTTGGGTGCGACCCTGCCCTTGCCCGTTCCGGCATAGCGCCACAGCACCCCGGCGCTGTCGCGGACCAGCAGGTCACCGAAGCCGTCGCCGGTCAGATCGCCCGCTCCCACGACCGTGAGTCCCTTCCAGCCGACCCCGATCTGGGTACGGGCCTTCAGCCTGCCCTTGCCGTCGCCCGGGTACAGGAAGAGGTCGCCGGTGGACTGCTGGCGGGCCAGCAGGTCCGCGATCCGGTCGCCGTTGATGTCACCGGGCGCGAACATGTCGTACGACTTCCAGCCGGAGCCGATCGTCACGTACTCCCTGGGAAGGTCGTTGCCGTCGTCCCCACACGTGCCGTCCAGCCGCATCAGCGTGCCGTCGTTCTTCGCGGCCAGGTAGTCGTTGCACCCGTCACCGGCGAGGTCGCCGGTCGGAAGGATCCTCTTCGCGGCCGTGTCCTCGAAACCCCAGTAGGCGTTGAGCGGGCCGACCGTGCCGGGGAGCTTTCCCCGGCGCTGCCCGAGCATGCCGTCCTCCACGGCGACGAAGAGATCACCGAGCCCGTCCCGGCCGAAGTCCCGCCAGGCGGGGGCGCCCTGGCTCAGGGCGACCTCGCCGCTGCGGACCAGCGCGGCGCCGTGACCGTCGGCCGGCTGCACGGTCAGTCTCCAGCCGTAGCGGCCGTTGACGGCGAGTGGGCCGCCGTCGGTGCGGCCGTCCCAGTTCGCCGGGAGCAGGCCCCGCACCTCGCCCCCCGTGACCGTGCGGACCACCTTCCCGGTCCGCAGGTCCGTGAACACGGCCGCCCAGGAGGCGGCGGGCTTGGAGAGCTTCGCCTCGTACATCCAGGGATGCTCCCGGCCGGGCTGGCCCGCCCAGGACTCCACGCCGGCCGACAGCGGCTGGGTAGGTACCCCGGTCGGCACGATGTGCACCCGCTGCCCGGCGTCCACGTAGGCGAAATGGCCGCCGTACTTGTCCACCGTCCACGCCACCCGCCGCTGCGGGTTCTCCGTCGCGGGCAGGTCCCCGACCACGCGGGTCACCGCCGCGCCGGTCGCCGCCGAGGACACCAGGTCGGTCAGCACCAGCTTTCCGGCCGCCTTGTCGTGGCGTACGAGATATCCGTCCCCCAGGAGTGCCTCGCCGACGGGCACGACCTGCGACTTGCCCGTCGTACGGTCGAACACCCCGGCGCCGCCGGTACCCGCGCACGTCCAGTACAACCAGCGTCCGAGTGCCTGCAGTTCGTCCGGGGCGCAGTTCGATCCGAGGGAGAGTGTCGCCGTGGTCCGGCGCGTGGCGAGGTCGTACGAGGTGACCGTGCCCGGCGTCGTCCCGGCGCTCCACAACGTGCCGTCCCATACGGCGGATGCCACAGGCGTCCTGGTCAGTACCTTCTCGGCGCCGGCACTCCGGTAGACGATCTGCTGATTCGAGACCTGGTGCGTGTAGACGGTGTAGGCGCCGTCGGTGTCGGTGATCGTTCCGCCGGAGAGGCCCGTACGGAACGAGACCGTACGGGATATGTCCACTTCATCACCACCTGACGCATGCCGCCTCAGGAACACGGGTTCGCCCGCCGAAGTGCCGTGGATCGCGTAGCAGTCCGGGTCCTGCGGTCCACATTCGGTCTCGAACGAGATGAACGAGTCGGACGCGGGTCCGTAGGTGGGAGTTCCCTGGACCGCGAGCTCCCGCTCGGTGCCTTTACGAAGCGATACCGGACGGGAGACGGCGGTCAGCCTGCCCGCGGCAAGGCCGATTCCCTCCAGCCCCACCGGCAGTGCGGACAGGTCGACCGCACGGGTGGCCTGCGGAACCCCGTCCGGCCCCTCCACGACGCGGTACATCCCCCACATGGTGTCCGTCGCGTAGCCGGTGGCTCCGCCGACGACCGCGGCGGAACCGTCCTGGGCCGCCGCGATCTCCGTCCTGGCGTTCTTGAGCACCTGCCGGGGCGCGCCACCGTCGAGAGGCGTGGCCATCAGGGAGCTGCCCCCCTTGTTGTGCAGCAGCCAGTCGCCGACGACGGCGAGGTGGTAGCCACTGCGCTCGGTGGGCGCCGGTGAGGTGAGGACCTTCGGCGTGGCCCCCAGGTCCGAGCGGGGAACCACGCTGATCGTGGAGTCCGCGCCGTACGAGTACCAGACCACGTACCGGGGCGTCAGAAGGTATCCGGGCGCGACCCCCTGTATGCGGGCGGAGCTACCACTCAGGTGCGCGGTCTCGAGGTCGACCAGCGCCATCCGGCCGACCCCCTCGTGGATGAAGCGCAGCAGGACGCCGTTCTCGTCGCCTGCCGCGGCCGTCGAGGACAGCCAGTACGTGGCGCCCTCGGGGAGGCCGGTGACCGTACGGTCCCGCGTCGTGCCGTCCGCCCGTACGTCGAGGAGGTGTGCCTCGGGAGTCGCCGTGGTGGTCGTCCCGCCGGATTCCGTGGTCACCAGTTTCACGGCGACGACCGTGTGCCCGTAGACGCCGGAGAAGGTGAGTCCCTCGGGGATCGTCACGAACGTCGTGGTGCCCGCCACCATGTCGCGCAGCTCGACCTCGTCCGCCCGCTGATAGGCGATCGTGTCGGTTCCGGTCCCGTACACCCGGTTGACGGTGCCACTGCCCGTCGGGCCCGCGGGGAAGTGGGCGCCGTCGGAGAAACGCGTCCAGCGGTAGCCGACCGCGCCGGATGCGCGGTTGAAGACGCCCAGTTCGCCCACGCCGTCCGCCTCGCGGGCACCGCCCGTGGAGACGAGGTTGAAGGGCTGCACGGAGCCGCGCAGCGTGGCCGGCACCACCACGGGGTCGGCCGCTGCGGCCGTCGCGGCCGGGGCAGCGTTCCGTGCCGCCTGCGGAGCACCGGCGGCCGCCGGTGACAGGCCCGCGGTGACGGACAGTACGAGTGATGCGGCGATGACGCCGGAGCTGAGGGCACGGTGGGCCACTCGGGTTCCTCCCCTGGACTGATGAGCACGCAGGCATGGAGGAGGAAGGAAAAGCGGTCATCGGAACTGAACGGCTTCCGGGCGCATTCGGCCGCTCGGGCCTGCCCCCCTGCACGTACCCCCCACGCGAGTGGACGGATCCTAACAGGATCTTCACAGAGATGGGGGGAAGTTTCGAACCCGTTCAACACCGCAGGGCCGTACAACACCGCAGGGCCCGTACAACACCGAAGTGTCGTACGGGCCCTGCGGATCAGTCGGTCAGCGACGGTCAGCCGTTGCGCTTCCAGCGCGGCTTGTCGTCACGGCGGCCGAAGGTACCGGTGCCGGTACCCGTGCCGGTGCCACCGCGGTGGCCGGCCGGACGGTCGGAGCCGCCACCGGCGCGGAAGCCGCTCGAGGGACGGTCGTCGCGGCGGTCACGGTTGACCGGACGGTCGCCGCTGCCGGAGCGGAAGCCGCTCGAGGGACGCTCGTCACGACGGTCACGGTTGAACGCCGGGCGGTCGTTGTCACGGTTGAACGCCGGGCGGTCGTTGTCACGACGCTCGAAAGGACGGCCACCACGGTCGTCACGACGCTCGCCGCCACCGGAGCGGAAACCGCCCGAGGGACGCTCGTCACGACGGTCACGGTTGAACGCCGGGCGGTCGTTGTCACGACGCTCGAAAGGACGGCCACCACGGTCGTCACGACGCTCGCCGCCACCGGAGCGGAAACCGCCGGACGGACGGTCGTTGCTGCCGCGGAACGACGGACGGTCGCTGCTGCCGCGGTAGCCGTTGCCGCCGGCGGGACGGCCACTGCGCTCGCCGACACGGTCGTTGCTTCCGCGGTATCCACCACGGTCGCCACCGCGGTCGCCACCACGGTCGTCACGGCGGCCGTAGTTGCCCCGGTCGTCGCGACGGTCGTCGCGCGCGGCCGGCTGCTCGGGGACGGACACAGCGGCGATGAGCGCGGCCTCGGCCTCGGCGGCGACCTCGGCCACCGCTGCCTCCGGGTCGTCGCCCCGCTCGCGGGCGGCACGGGCGACCAGGCGGTCGGCCTCCTCGCGCAGCTCGACGGCGCGGCGCTGGATGCGCTCCAGCTGCTTGGTGAGGTCGGCGGCCTCGCGCTCGGCCTGCTTGGCCGCGTTGTTCGCGGAGTCGGCCTGGACCTCGGTCAGCGAACGGGCGCCGGTGATCTCGGCGACCTCCGGCTCGAAGACGCCCGCGCCCTGCACGATGTGGCGCGAGGCGTCGACGCCCGCGTCCTCCATGAGGCGGAAGATCTGACGGCGCTGGTGCGGCAGCGCCAGCGAGACGACGACACCGGACTTGCCGGCGCGGGCGGTACGGCCCGAGCGGTGCAGGTAGTCCTTGTGGTCGCCGGCCGGGTCCACGTTCAGGACCAGGTCGATGCCGTCGACGTGGATGCCGCGGGCGGCGACGTCGGTGGCGACGAGCGCGTTGACGAGGCCCTTCTTGAAGTCCTCGAGCACACGGGTACGGGCGCCCTGCGTCATGCCGCCGTGCAGCGCGTCGGCCTTCACGCCGGACTCGATGAGCTGCTCGGCGATACGGTCGGCGCCCAGCTGGGTGCGGACGAAGATGATCGTGCGGCCCTTACGGGCGGCGATCGCGGCCGTGACCGGCGCCTTGTCCTTCGGCTTCACGACGAGGACGTGGTGCGACATGGTCGAGACGTTGCCCTGGGCGCTGTCGACCTCGTGGGTGACCGGGTTGCTCAGGTAGCGCTTGACGAGCGTGCCGATCTCGTTCTCCATGGTGGCGGAGAAGAGCATGCGCTGGCCGCCGCCGGGGATCTGGTCGAGCAGCTCGGTGACCTCGGGCAGGAAGCCCAGGTCGGACATCTGGTCGGCCTCGTCGAGGACCGCGACCTGAACGTTCGCCAGGGAGCAGGCGCCGCGGTTGATGATGTCGCGCAGACGGCCCGGGGTGGCGACGAGGACGTCGACACCGCGCTCCAGCGCGTAGATCTGGTTGCTCATCGACGTACCGCCGCAGACGACCTTCATCTTCAGGCCGAGGACGTCGCCGTAGGGCTGCAGTGCGTCCGCGACCTGCATCGCGAGCTCACGGGTCGGCGTGAGGATGATCGCGCGGGGCTTCTTCTTCTCGGTGTGACCGCCGGCCAGCGAGGCCAGGGTCGGCAGACCGAAGGAGAGCGTCTTGCCGGAGCCGGTACGGCCGCGGCCGAGGATGTCCTTGCCGGCCAGGGCGTCCGGAATGGTCGCTGCCTGGATCGGGAAGGGGGCGGTCACACCGTTCTGAGCGAGCTTGCGGACGATGCCGTCCGGCAGTCCGAGCGAGGAGAACGTGACGGTCGGCTCGGCGTCGGCGGCGTCCTCGATGACCTCGGAGGCCTCGTCGGACGCCTCTGCGGCGTCGGCGGGGACCTCTGCGGCGTCGGCGGGGACCTCTGCGGCGGCAGGGGCCTGGGGCTCGGCGGGAGCCTCCACGACGGCCTCAGCGGCCTCGGGAGCCGCGGCCACTACGGCCTCGGCGAGCTCCACGAGCTCGTTGTTCTCGACGTTCTCGGGCATGACGGTGTTCTCAGAACTGGAAATTGACATGCGAAATGCGAAACCTTCCGGAGTCTCGGCACGCGCCCATAACTCCGTGATTCGCAATTTCGACCGCCTCAATGCGGTCCAGCCACGGCAAGGGAGAGTACGCGCCACACGGCGCTCTTCTGTGTCGGCGCCGGGCAATGGGATCAAGCGATCTACTACCATACGCACCCTCCCCCACTTTGCGCAAACCACACCCACTCACACCCGCGTGACCTGCGGTGATGTCTCCGGAGTGGGCGACGCCTCCACTCTCTCCCGCACGCCCAGCGCATCATCGCGGAACCGTGCGGCGGGCGAAGCGGAGGGCTCCTCCGGCGGCTGTGAAGGATCGGGGTCGGGAGCGGGCGGGGGCTGCTCCGGAGTCACCGGCGGGGGCGGCGGCTCGCCGGGTCCCGGGGTGCTGGGCTCCGGGGTGGACAGATGCCCGCCCAGGGTCGGCACCGGGGTGCCGGGGGCGGGTGCCGGACGGGAATCCCCCGCGGCTGCGGACGAGGCTGCCCCGGACGCGGCCGGGGCCGGCTTGCGGGCGCCGTGCCGTTCGGACTGCGCCCCGGCGTGGCCACCGCCGCCGAAGCCGGCCCGGCCCGAGCCGGGCCCGGTGTCACCGCCCGGCTCGGCCGACGCCCCCTTCTGCCCGGCCGGACGCGAGGGAACCGGTTTCCCGGCGTCCCCGCCGACGCTCATACAGCCTGTGGACACGGCGATCGTCAGCGCGGTGACGGCTGCCCAACGGACGGGGGCGGACAACTGGCGCACGGGGTGGCACCTCCGGGGCGGGAGACTGCGGAGCAGGGAACAGATCGGGGGCGATGTGTTCAACTCCCCCGACCCCGCCGGGGACACGCGCGGACACAACACCCGCACACGCCCCGGGCGCTCCCGGGTCACCCGCCGAAGCCGCCGAAGCCCGCCGAGCCACCCGAGCCCGCCGAGCCCGCCGAGCCCGCCGAGCCATCGAAGCCCCCTGCGAGTTCCGCGCCCAGGAACACAGCCCCGAGCCCCACCAGCAGGGACGCCACCACATTGGCCGCCGCCAGGAAGCCCCGGCCGGTCTCGGCCAGCCGCAGCGTCTCGTACGAGAACGTCGAGTACGTCGTCAGCGCCCCGCACAGCCCCGTACCCAGCAGTGCGTACGTATGTGCGGATACAGCGGCCCCCGTCAGCACCCCGAGCAGCAGGCTGCCCGCCGCATTGACGGTGAAGGTCCCCCACGGGAACACGTACGGCAGTCCCGCCCCGTGCCGGGCCTGCACCGCACGGTCCGTCAGATAGCGCAAGGGCGCACCGACGGCACCTCCGATGACGACCAGCAGCCAGTTCACGCTGCCCGCGCCCGCCGGCGCCCGTCCACCAGTACCCGCGTGAGCGCGGCCGCCCCCCACACGGCCCCGAGCGCCGCCAGGACCGTCGCCAGCGCGTACGCCATCGCCACGAACACCTCCTGACGCACCATCAGTTTCGACACGTCGGCGGCGTACGTCGAGAAGGTGGTGAACCCGCCGAGCACCCCGACCCCCAGGAACGGCCGTACCAGCGGATGGGTGACCGTCCCCCGCTCGGCGACCAGCACCATCAGCACCCCGATCAGGGCGCAGCCCGTCACATTGACGACGAAGACGGCCCAGGGGAACGCCCCCTCGGCAGCCGGCCACGTCAAGGACGCCGCGTACCGGGCCGTGGCACCCAGCGCGCCCCCCGCCGCGATCACCGCCGGAACCTGCCACCTACCGGCCCCCTCGGTCTCCGCGCGCTGCGCAGGTACGGAGAGATCGACGTCCGGGTCGATGACCGGCCGGCGGCCGGGGGCGGGCTCCTGCGTGCTCACCCGTACCCCAGCGCGTGCAGCCGCTCGTCGTCGATGCCGAAGTGGTGGGCGATCTCGTGGACCACCGTGACCTCGGTCTCGGCGACGACGTCCTCGCGCGACTCGCACATCCGCAGCGTCGGCCCGCGGTAGATGGTGATCCGGTCCGGCAGCACCCCGGCGTACCACTCACCGCGATCGGTGAGCGGCGTGCCCTCGTAGAGCCCCAGCAGATCGGGATCCCCGGGCTCCGGTTCGTCCTCGACGAACACCGCGACGTTGTCCATCAGCCGCATCAGTTCCGGCGGGACCCGGTCAAGAGCCAGGCTCACCAGCTCTTCGAACTCCTCGCGCGTCATCTCCAGCACCCCGCCATTGTCACGTACGAGCGGTCGCAGCGGGCGGGCCGCACCGGCCGGATCGGCAGCCCGCACCGTCCGGACAGCCACCCGCCCGGCCCACGCCTCCCACGCGGTCCGCATGCCCGGCATCCAACCGGGGCATACGGGCCCAATGGCCCGCGACCCGTTCCGCGCCGCAGTCGTCCGCATCCGGCACCACTACAGCGCCCGCTCCACCGCCCCCGTCAGCACGCTCGCCGCCGCCCCGCACCCGTACACACGCGTGCTCGGCCTGCTCGCCGTCGTCGTGCTGGGGGCCTGGCTGGGGCTGCTGATCGTCGGCAGTGTGCGTACGCCGGTGGGGCCCATGGACACGACCATGACCCTGCGCCCCTCACTCAGCGGCGGCACCAAGATCAACGTGTCGCCGCTCGGCGCCCTGGAACTGAAATCCCACATCGCCCCGGTCCGGCTCGACGTCGACGTCGACCAGCTGGATCCGGAGCGCTCCCAGGACCTGGTCAAGCACCCCGAACGCCTCTCCGGCCTCCAGGACGAGGTCACCGGGGACGTCGCCGCCGGCACCCGGGAGCTCGCCGTCCGCTCCTGCGTGGCCGTCGTCTCCGGTGCCACCGCACTCGGCCTCGCCGTCTACCGCCGCCCGCGCCGCGCACTGGCCGCCGGAGGGCTCGCACTGGGCCTCCTGGCCGCATCGGGCGTCAGCGCGTACGCCACCTGGAATCCGAAGTCCGTCCTGGAGCCCAAGTTCTCCGGGCTCCTCTCCAGCGCCCCCTCGGTCGTCGGTGACGCCCGCTCGATCGTCACCGAATTCGACGTCTACCAACAGGAACTGGCCCGGCTCGTCACCAACGTCACCAAGCTGTACGACGCCACGTCCACGCTCCCCGTGTACCGGCCGGACCCCGCCACCATCCGGGTCCTGCACGTCTCCGACGTCCACCTCAACCCCGCCGCCTGGCACATCATCGACTCGCTCGTCGAGCAGTACGAGATCGACGTGATCATCGACTCGGGCGACACGATGGACCACGGCGCGGCTGCCGAGAACGGCTTCCTGGACCCCATTCGCGACCTCGGCGCGCCCTACGTGTGGGTGCGGGGCAACCACGACTCCGACATCACCCAGGCCTACCTGAAGAACCTCAAGAACGTGCACGTCCTCGACGAGGGCAGCGCCGTGAACGTCGCCGGCCTGCGGATCGCGGGTACGGGTGACCCCCAGTTCACCCCCGACCGCTCGCGCCCCACCGGCGGCAGGGCGGCCGAGGAGCTGGCGGGCATGCGGCTCGCCTCCGCACTGCGCGACCAGCAGCGGGCAGGCACCCCGGTCGACATCGCGGTGGCCCACGACCCGAACGCGGCACGGCAGACCGACGGCACCGTTCCGCTCGTCCTGGCCGGCCATGTGCACCACCGGGTGAACGAACTGCTGAAGCTGGGTACGCGACTGAAGGTCGAGGGCTCCACGGGCGGCGGCGGGCTGCGCGCCGTGCAGAACGAGAAGCCGGAGAAGGTGCGCGCCTCGGTGCTCTATCTGGACCGCGCCACGCGGCACCTGCAGGCCTGGGACGAGATCACCCTGGGCGGTCTGGGCCTGACGACGGCCGAGGTCAGCCGCCATCTTCCGGAGGAGAACCTGGCGAGTCCCTCGCCCTCCCCGACGCTCCCCACGCCCTCTCCGTAAACCGTTTTGGCGATACCTCCCCGCATCCCATATGCTTCTCACGTCCCCGACGCGCTGGAAAGCGCGCAGGTGGGCCCTTAGCCCTCATCGTCTAGTGGCCCAGGACGCCGCCCTTTCAAGGCGGTAGCACGGGTTCGAATCCCGTTGGGGGCACGCTTTACTGTGTGCGAGACTCGTCTCGCACATTGCTTGGTCCTGTGGAGCAGTTTGGAGTGCTCGCCACCCTGTCAAGGTGGAGGCCGCGGGTTCAAATCCCGTCAGGACCGCTGCAGCCCGTACGAGCTGCGTGGCTGGGTAGCTCAGTTGGTACGAGCGATCGCCTGAAAAGCGATAGGTCGCCGGTTCGATCCCGGCCCCAGCCACCACCCGAAGGCCCCGTCCGATGGACGGGGCCTTCGTCGTGTCAGGCCACTTCCTCTTCCTTCCGTCCGTTGCGCCGCCGCCACGCCTGCCCCCCGAGGATCAGCAGCACCACCGACGCCACGGCTCCCAACGCCAGTGCGTCGGGCACCCGTCGGCCGATGCGCTGGGCCCACTGCTCGACGGCGAACGAGTCGTCGACGTCCAGCAGCCCGGGCAGCGCGGTCGTCCCGTCGTACAGGAGGAAGAGCACCCCGAGTCCGGCGAAGAACAGACCGGAGAGCAGGGACGTGGTGTGCAGTTCGAAGCGGCCTGCTCGCAGGGTCCGGCCACGCAGCCAGGCCCGGCGGCCGAGATCGAAGCGTTCCCAGAGCAGCGCGAGCACGAACAGCGGAACGGCCATGCCCAGCGCGTAGACGGCGAGCAGCAGTCCGCCGTAGACGGGGCTGCCGCTGACGGCCGCTACGGTGAGGACGCTGCCGAGGATCGGGCCCGCGCAGAAGCCGGCCAGCCCGTAGACCGCGCCCAGGGCGTAGACGGAGAGCGCGGTCGTGGGGCGGATCCGGCCGCTGAGGGCGGCGATCCGGCGGGAGGCGAAGCCCAGGCCCACGATCTGCGCGAGGCCGAGCCCGATGATCAGCCAGCCCGCACCGAGGACCAGGGCATCGCGGTGCCCGTGGAAGAGCCGTCCGGCGTACGAGCCGGCGGCGCCGAGCGGTACGAGGGTGGTGGCGAGGCCGGCGTAGAAGATGCCGGTGCGGGCCAGGAGCCGTGAGGCGGAGTCGATGGAGTAGGCGAAGAAGGCGGGGAGCAGCAGCGCGCTGCACGGGCTGACGAGGGCGAGCAGCCCGCCGAGCAGGGCCGCGAAGTATCCGATGTCCGGGGTCACTTCGCGGGGTCCCCGGCGCTGCCCACATTGGCTGCCTCGGCCGCTGCCGCTTCGATCGCCCGGGTGAAGACGGCCATCGGCTGGGCTCCGGCCACGGGGCGGCCGTTGATGAGGAACGACGGAGTGAACGTGGCGCCGATTCCGTACGCCTCTTCCTGGTCCCTGCCGACCGCTTGCGCGGCGGCCTTGCTGTCGGTGTCGCGCACGAAGCGGTCGAGGTCCTTGACGCCGGCCTGCTGGGCGATGGCCCTGAGGCGGTCCTTGCCGAAGCCCTTCTCCTTGGCTCCCTCGGCGTACGCGGCCCGGTGGAAGGCCCGGAAACGGTCCTGCTGTCCTGCCGCCCAGGATGCGCGTGCGGCGGCCTCGGACTCCTTGCCGAAGATCGGGAAGTTGCGCCACTCGATGCGCAGGGTGCCGTCGCCGACGTACTTCTTGATCAGTGCGGGTTCGGTGTCCCGGGCGAACTTTCCGCAGTAGCCGCACTTGAAGTCGGCGTACTCGATGACGACGACGGGGGCGTCGGTGCGGCCCTGGGCCAGCTTGTCACCCGCGTCGCGCCGGGCCAGTTCCGCCAGTTCCGCGTACATGTCGGCGTCCGGTTCCGCGCTCGTGCCGGCGGCGGTGGTGCCGGAGGCGGCGCCGTCGGGGGCGGTGGCCCGGTAGGAGACGTAGCCGAGCAGTCCTGCGGCGAGGACGACGACGGCGCCGAGGGCGAGCGGCTTCTTGGATGTCGGGCGGGTGGGCGTGGGCATGCGGCACTCCGTGCTGGTGCGTGGGGGTTCTGCGGGAGAAGGAAGAGGGAGGCGGCTCCGCCTACACCCTCAGCACGGAGAGTTCGACGGGTGTGGGTGTGGCGGGACCCGGACCGCGTACGGCGAGCCGCACCGGCAACGGGACCCGGCCCCGGTCGGTGGCGGGCAGGCCCCCTGCGGCGGGACCGGGCGCCTGGTCGTGCGGGGCGCGGGTCCGGGCCGGGAGGACGGGGTCGGTGCCGTCGTGGTCCCTGTTCCGGTCGCAGCCCGGTATGCCCGTGTTCCCGGCGGCGCTCACGGCCCGGACGGTGCCCGTGCCGGTGTCCACCGCCGTCGCCGCGGGCGCGCAGAACAGCCCCAGTACGACTGCGAGCACTGCCGTCAGGCAGCACCACCGCGCACGGGACATGGGACCGCCTTGGGCGAGGTACGGATGATCAGTTGCCCGAAATGGTACGTGCTGTGATCCCGCGCGCCCTCTCGGTCACCGACGCGGTGCCCGATCGCTCCACCGGCCGTGTGACGGAACCCGCGTGAAATGCGGTCGTGGGGAATTCGTTCGCCACTCTTCGTGCCCGGGTGAGATCCTGGGATCCGTATGTCTACTTCCTTTGCCGATCTCCAGTCCCAGCTCGGGCAGCTCTCACTCCGCGACGCGCACCGGCTCGGCCGTCGTCTCGAGGGTGCCCGCCGCATCCGTAAGCCCGAGGACCGACAGTCCGCGCTGGACGAGATCGCGGCCGAGGCCGGAAAAGCAGCCGGGCGGCTCGCAGGACGCGCCGCCCGGATGCCGGTCCTGTCGTACCCGGAACAGCTCCCGGTCAGCCAGAAGAAGGACGAGATCCTGGAGGCGATACGCGACCACCAGGTCGTGATCGTCGCGGGTGAGACCGGCTCCGGCAAGACCACGCAGATCCCCAAGATCTGTATGGAGCTGGGGCGGGGCGTCCGGGGCATGATCGGGCACACCCAGCCCCGCCGGATCGCGGCCCGTACGGTCGCCGAGCGGGTCGCCGACGAGCTGAAGACCCCGCTCGGCGAGGCCGTCGGCTGGAAGGTGCGTTTCACCGACCAGGTGAACCCGGACGCGACGTTCCTGAAGCTGATGACGGACGGCATCCTGCTGGCCGAGATCCAGACGGACCGCGAGCTTCTCGCGTACGACACGATCATCATCGACGAGGCCCACGAGCGGTCACTGAACATCGACTTCCTGCTGGGCTATCTGGCCCGGCTGCTGCCCAAGCGCCCCGATCTCAAGGTCGTCATCACTTCGGCGACCATCGACCCGGAGCGCTTCGCCAAGCACTTCGGCGCGGCGCCGATCGTGGAGGTCAGCGGGCGTACGTACCCGGTCGAGGTGCGCTACCGGCCTCTCCTCGAAGAGGACAGCGAGGACTCCGACCGCGACCAGATCACCGCGATCTGCGACGCCGTCGACGAGCTCCAGTCGGAAGGGCCCGGCGACGTCCTGGTCTTCCTCTCCGGCGAGCGGGAGATCCGCGACACCGCGGACGCGCTGAACAAGAGGAATCTCAGACATACCGAGGTGCTCCCCCTCTACGCGCGCCTCTCGCACGCCGAGCAGCACCGCGTGTTCCAGCGCCACACAGGCCGCCGGATCGTTCTGGCAACGAATGTCGCGGAGACCTCGCTGACGGTCCCCGGCATCAAGTACGTGATCGACCCGGGCAACGCCCGTATCTCCCGCTACAGCCACCGCACCAAGGTCCAGCGGCTGCCGATCGAGCGGATCTCGCAGGCCAGCGCCAACCAGCGCAAGGGCCGCTGCGGCCGTACCTCGGACGGCATCTGCATCCGGCTGTTCTCCGAGGACGACTTCCTGACCCGTCCGGAGTTCACCGACCCGGAGATCCTGCGCACCAATCTCGCCTCCGTCATCCTCCAGATGACCGCGGCAGGTCTCGGCGACATCGAGAAGTTCCCCTTCATCGACCCGCCGGACCACCGCAACATCCGCGACGGCGTGCAGCTCCTCCAGGAGCTGGGTGCGCTGGATCCCGAGGAGAAGGATCCGAAGAAGCGGCTCACCCCGCTGGGCCGCAAGCTCTCGCAGCTGCCCGTGGACCCGCGCCTGGCCCGCATGGTCATCGAGGCCGACACGAACGGCTGCGCCCGCGAGGTCATGGTGATCGCCGCGGCGCTCTCCATCCAGGACCCGCGCGAGCGGCCCTCGGAGAAGCAGACGCAGGCCGACCAGCAGCACGCCCGTTTCAAGGACGAGACGTCCGACTTCCTGGCGTTCCTGAACCTGTGGCGCTACATCCGGGAGCAGCAGAAGGAGCGGGGCTCCTCCAGCTTCCGCCGGATGTGCAAGCAGGAGTACCTGAACTTCCTGCGCATCCGGGAGTGGCAGGACATCTACGCGCAGCTGCGTACGGTCGCCAAGCAGATGGGCATCCAGCTCAACGAGGAGGACGCGCCGGAGCAGTCGGTGCACACCTCGCTGCTGGCCGGCCTGCTGTCGCACATCGGGCTGAAGGACACCGAGAAGAACGAGTATCTGGGCGCCCGCAGCGCCAAGTTCGCGATCTTCCCCGGGTCCGCGCTGTTCAAGAAGCAGCCGCGTTTCGTGATGTCGGCGGAGCTGGTCGAGACGTCCCGGCTCTGGGCGCGGGTCAACGCGAAGGTCGAGCCGGAGTGGATCGAACCGCTCGCCCAGCACCTGCTGAAGCGCACCTACAGCGAGCCGCACTGGGAGAAGGACCAGGCGGCGGTGATGGCGTACGAGCGGGTCACGCTGTACGGAGTACCGATCGTCGCCCAGCGCAAGATCAATTTCGGCCGCATCGACCAGGAGGCGTCCCGCGATCTGTTCATCCGGAACGCCCTGGTCGAGGGCGACTGGCGTACGCACCACCAGTTCTTCCATGACAATCGCAAACTGCTCGGCGAGGTCGAGGAGTTGGAGCACCGCGCCCGGCGCCGCGACATCCTCGTGGACGACGAGACGCTCTTCGATTTCTACGATCAGCGGATCCCGGAGCACATCGTCTCGGGGGCGCACTTCGACTCCTGGTGGAAGCACAAGCACCGCGAGGAGCCGGACACGCTCGACTTCGAGCGCTCGATGCTCATCAACGAGAAGGCATCCGCGGTCACCAAGGACGACTACCCGGACTCCTGGCGGCAGGGGAAGCTCAAGTTCCGGGTGACGTACCAGTTCGAGCCGGGGGCGGACGCGGACGGCGTGACCGTCCACATCCCCCTCCAGGTGCTCAACCAGGTCACCTCCGAGGGCTTCGACTGGCAGATCCCGGGGCTGCGCGAGGAAGTGGTCACCGAGCTGATCCGCTCGCTGCCCAAGCCGATCCGCCGGCACTACGTCCCGGCCCCGAACTACGCGACGAAGTTCCTGGACCGGGCCGTCCCCCTCCAGGAGCCCCTGCCGCTCACGCTCGCCCGTGAGCTGCAGCGGATGGTCGGCGTCCCGGTCACGGCCGACGACTTCGACCTCTCCCGCATCCCGGACCACCTGAAGATCACCTTCCGGATCACCGACGAACGGCGCCGCAAGGTCGCCGAGGACAAGGACCTGGAAGCACTGAAGGTCCGGCTGCGCCCGAAGGCCCGTCAGGCCCTCTCCCAGGCCGCGGCGGCCACCGCGGGCCCCTCGGGCGAGTCCATCGAGCGTTCGGGCCTCACGGACTGGACGATCGGCACCCTGAACCGGATCTTCGAGACCCGGCGGGCCGGCCAGCCGGTGAAGGCGTACCCGGCGCTGGTCGACCAGGGCGCGACCGTCGCCGTACGGCTCTTCGACACCGAGGCCGAGCAGCAGCAGGCGATGTGGCGCGGCACCCGCAGGCTGATCCTGCTGAACATCCCGGTGAACCCCGCGAAGTTCGCCTCGGACACGCTCACCAACCAGCAGAAGCTGGCCCTGTCCCGCAATCCGCACGGCTCCATCCAGGCGCTCTTCGACGACTGCGCGACGGCTGCCGCGGACCGGCTGATCGCCGCGCACGGCGGCCCGGCCTGGGACGAGGCGTCCTTCCGGAAGCTGTACGACAAGGTGCGCGCGGATCTGGTGGACCTGACCGTGCGCACGATCAAACAGGTGCAGCAGATCCTGGCGGCCTGGCAGGCCTGCGAGCGCCGGCTGAAGGCCACGAACAGCATGGTCCTGATCAACAACGTCACGGACGTACGGGACCACCTCGCCCGCCTCGTACCGCCGGGGTTCGTCACCGCGACCGGACTGCGCAGGCTGCCCGACCTGATGCGCTACCTGGTCGCAGAGGACCGCCGGCTGCAGCAGATGCCGACGAACGTCCAGCGCGACACCACGCGCATGGAGAAGGTCCACGAGATGCAGGACGAGTACGCCTGGCTGCTCGAACAGATGCCGCAGGGACGGCCGGTGCCGCAGGACGTCCTGGACATCCGCTGGATGATCGAGGAGCTGCGGGTGAGCTACTTCGCGCACGCCCTGGGCACGGCGCAGCCCGTTTCGGACAAGCGGATCGTGAAGGCGATCGACGCGGCGGCACCGTGAATCGACCCCTTTCAGCGCCGTAACGGGTCCGCCACCATGGGTGAGTTCGACCTGGCCCTCGGACCTCCTGTAGAGTCTGTTTTCGCAGCCAGCCGCAAGGCAGCCGCGAAAACCTGGTCCTGTGGAGCAGTTTGGAGTGCTCGCCACCCTGTCAAGGTGGAGGCCGCGGGTTCAAATCCCGTCAGGACCGCATAGGACGAAAGCCCGGATCCAATGGATCCGGGCTTTCGTGCGTCTTGACGTCGCCATCCGTCCCGGGTAACCCCTTAGAACAGAGACTGCCCCTGTTTCCTTCGGCGCGGGGCAGCCCGGCCCACCGGGAGGTCGCACGCATGTCTGCGCCCGCGGCACGGCACGAGACCCGCGCGCTGCTGCGCGCCCACCTGGCGGCCTCATCCGGCTACCGGCACCTCACCAGCCACTGTCCGATCTGCCATCGCCTGCTGCGGCTCGCCATGGAGCCCGTGACGGCCCCACAGGCGCCGTACGCAACCCCGGGGCACGGCAGTGCCCCTGAACCGACCGGCGCGTCCGAAAACTCCGCCCAAGCCCCCGAGAGGGGTGCCGGCGCGGCACCCGCACCCCCCGCCCCACCGACGCCGGACGGGAACGGGCCAGGGGCCGGAGAGGGGAACGAGGGTGGGGGCGGCGACGAAGGCCCTCGCGCGACCTGACCATCGGCCGCCGTCATCCGCCTCCGGGCGGTGAAAGGCCTTTAGTTGGCCGGGCGCACCGTTGGCAAGACAGGGCCGGTGTGACGGGAGTCACCGAACGGGTTTTGAGAAGTGGGGACTTTACTCCCTTCCTACAACTAGCGAATTTAATATGTGCAATTGCACTGCTCATGAGGCACATCCCGGACCGTTCCGTCCGAGCTGCCCCACGACGTCCGGGACCCACCCGAACAGGCCCGAACAGGCCCGCCCACAGTCATACGCCGACCCTCGCGGAAACCGACCCGTCGGCCCGTTCGGGCGCCCACGGAGTGGCAGGCAGGCAAACGGGCGGAGGAGCGGGCGGAGCGGACGGACAGGGGCGGACGGGCAGGCAGGGACGGACAGCCGGGCAGAGGCGCGCAGGGGGAGACCGGCAGGCGGACGGACATGCGGGCATAAAAAAAGATCGCGCTGGACCCGGCGGAGTCCAGCGCGATCAAACGACGCACCCTTATTGCGCAGGTATGACGCCCGTTGGGGCAGGCGTCCGTCGTGTGGAGCTATAGGCGGGCACTGAGGGTTGGGGGACCCGGCAGTAACCCTGTTATGGCTGCGGCGGCAGGGGTGTGTCAGGCCTCGCTGCGCTGCTGCGGAATACCCGCAAGCAGTGCGCGGACCTCTGCCTCGCGGTACCGGCGATGTCCACCGAGCGTGCGGATGGACGTGAGCTTGCCAGCCTTGGCCCACCGGGTGACCGTCTTCGGGTCCACGCGGAACATCGTGGCAACCTCAGCCGGGGTCAGCAGCGGCTCGGCATCAGGGGTGCGAGCGGTCATGAGCGGCCTCCTCGGGAGAACCGAACCATCTCGGTTCTTTCCTCTAAATTCTGCACCTTGACCCGCGTTGCCCGAAATGGCGGACGCGGGCCGAGTCGGTTATAGGACGAACGGCTTGTCCTCGGCACTACAACTACACCATCCGTCCAGCCACGTCGGCCAAACCGATGGAATTGCCCTCCCAGGTGTTCATCAGCGACGGAAGCCGATGGACCATGCCATAGCGGACAGTCACGCCCCAGTAACGATCAGTCACAGGACGATCAGGAGTCATCAGAAGTCGTCAGACCCCCCATAGCGTGCAATGTCGAGCATTCCACCCATAGTTGGGCGAACAGAGTCCTCCCCGGACTCCTTGTCCTATTTTGGCATGAGGAGTAGGGAAGGACGCAAGGGCCCCGTAAGTGCTATCCATCACGCTTGAGGCAAAGGCCCGGTTCAGGACGTAGGTCCTGGGCCTCGCGGAGCAGCCTCCCGCCCCGCATGTCACACGCGTCACACAGGTTGCGGGTTCACGGCTCGTCAGTTCCCCTCAGGGCATCCCGTTCACCTCCGCCCGGCACCTTCGGCATCCGCCTATGCCGGACACCTCACGGGATGTCTCTTCCCTGCCGATCACACCCCTATGCGACGGTTGGTGTGATTTCACACAGGTTGGGAGTCGTCAGTTGGCGGACTGCCGGTCCCGTACCGCCCGCCACCGCTCGGCGAGACGCCCGTACGCGACACCCGCCGCGTCGCTGTCGCCGGCCCGCAGGGCCGCGATGCCCTCGGCCACATCCGCTGCCGACCGGTCGCCGGCGAGCTGCTCACGGGGCAGCGCGTGCACCAGGCCGCCGTAGTCCAGTTCCACCAGGGCGCGCGGATGGAACTCCTCGAGCCATCGGCCCACATCCACCAGGCCCTCGGTCAGCGGCCCTTCGTCGACCGTCTCGCGCAGCGTCCTGAGCGCCCGCGCCAGCCGCCGCCGCGCCTGCACCATCGGCGTCCGGTAGCGCAGCAGGGGCTGGGCACCGTCGGCATCCGCCTCGACGTACTCGCGCTCCTCGTCGTCGAACAGGACGAACCAGCGCACCGGGACATGCCACACCGTGGTCCGGATCCAGGGCCGGGCATCCGGGTTCCGCTCCGCCCACCGCTCGTAGTCCGCGATCGCCTGCCCCCGCACCACCGGGGGCAGCACCGCGTCCAGCACCGTGGCCGGAAACAGCCCTCCGAGTTCTTCCAGCGCCAGCCAGCCACGCATCCGGGTCCGCCACGGACAGACGCACACCGCCCCGTCCAGCTCCGCGACGAAGGCGTCCCCGCTCTCGTGCACGGGCACCCCCACCGGCGGGGTGGGCACCAAGTCCGCCAGCGAGCGACGCAGTTCGTCCTGTGCCGTGGGGAGGACGGAACGCTGCGCGTAGCGCGCCCAGTGGCTGCGTTCGGGCTCCCGGAAGGCGGCCAGCGGCTCGTACACCCGCAGGTAGGACGTGTAAGGGACGAGCACTGAAGACACCACCGACATGCAGCAAATCGTGTCACGCCGATACTCCGCCAGGGGGTGATCCTCGGCACTGAAACAGATCTACGTGTCCCGAGGACTTACGCTCTTGCCCAGCCGGACCGGCCGTGCCGGTCGGTCCGGGGCCCTCCCCACCTTCAGGAGGGTCTTCCGCCGCTTCGTACTTGGGAGTCACCACAGTGACCAATCTGACCGACGGCGTCCTGCACACCCTGTTCCACTCGGATCAGGGAGGCCACGAGCAAGTCGTGATCTGCCAGGACCGTGACAGCGGCCTCAAGGCCGTCATCGCCCTCCACTCCACCGCCCTGGGCCCCGCCCTCGGCGGCACCCGTTTCTATCCGTACGCCTCCGAGGAGGAGGCCGTCGCGGATGCGCTGAACCTGTCACGCGGCATGTCGTACAAGAACGCCATGGCCGGCCTGGACCACGGGGGCGGCAAGGCCGTCATCATCGGCGACCCGGACACGATCAAGTCCGAACAACTGCTCCTGGCCTACGGCCGGTTCGTGGCCTCGCTCGGCGGTCGCTATGTGACCGCCTGTGATGTCGGTACGTACGTCGCCGACATGGACGTCGTCGCCCGGGAGTGCCGCTGGACCACCGGCCGCTCCCCCGAGAACGGCGGCGCGGGGGACTCCTCCGTCCTCACCGCGTTCGGCGTCTTCCAGGGCATGCGCGCCTCCGCCCAGCACCTGTGGGGCGACCCCACGCTGCGCGGCCGCAAGGTGGGTGTCGCGGGCGTCGGCAAGGTGGGCCGCCACCTGGTCGAGCATCTGCTCGGCGACGGCGCCGAGGTCGTCATCACGGATGTGCGCGAGGACTCCGTACGCCGGATCACCGACCTGCATCCCGAGGTCGCCGTGGCCGCGGACACCACCGCGCTGATCCGTACCGAGGGCCTCGACATCTACGCCCCGTGCGCACTCGGCGGAGCGCTGAACGACGACACCGTGCCCGTGCTCACCGCCCAGGTGGTGTGCGGCGCGGCCAACAACCAGCTCGCGCACCCGGGTGTCGAGAAGGACCTCGCCAACCGCGCGATCCTGTACGCACCCGACTACGTGGTGAATGCCGGTGGCGTGATCCAGGTCGCCGATGAGCTCCACGGTTTCGACTTCGACCGGTGCAAGGCGAAGGCTGCAAAGATCTTCGACACCACGCTGGCCATATTCGCACGTGCGAAGGAGGACGGGATCCCGCCGGCCGCTGCGGCCGACAGGATCGCCGAGCAGCGCATGGCCGAGGCCCGTCGGCGCTGACACGTCACCCGATTCACCCGATGGCAATCGGCCCGTCACCGGACTGTGCAGTGCCGGTGACGGGCCGGTGGCGGCCCGGTGCCCGGCTGGTGCCCGGCCGGTGCGCCGGGCGGGGAGACAAGACTCACCCCGGTCGGCGGGTCGGTCGTCCGCAAGAGGTTAAAATCGCGGTTGACCAGCGAGGACGGGCTCCTCGCCGGTCCTGTACCGAGGCACGTGATGCGGGCGGCGTACCGTATGGCCGAGGAAGCAGGTACCGTTAAAGCCACGGGCGCGGTCTCTCAGCCGAGAGTCCGTCCTGAAACATGAACGCGTGTCAAGACTCTGGGGCCGTCGAGCCCCGTCACCGAGGGGGTCGAGCCATGGGGCGCGGCCGGGCAAAGGCCAAGCAGACTAAGGTCGCCCGTCAGCTGAAGTACAGCAGCGGCGGGACTGACCTGTCGCGTCTGGCCAATGAGCTGGGCGCATCACCTTCGAGTCAACCACCGAACGCTGAGCCGTTCGAGGACGACGACGAGGAAGATGACCCGTACGCACAGTACGCGGATCAGTACAACGACGACGAGGACGCGGACGAGGACGAACAGTCCGGTCCGTCGTCACAGCGCCGCGGCGCTTGACCTCGCGCTGACACATCAACCCGGTCCGGGCCTGCCCGGACCGGGTTCTGTGCTGTCCCGGTGCGGACGGCTGGTGCTGCCCCCGCCCTACGCCGGTCCGGTGTGTGCCGGACCGGCGTTCGTGGCGTTCTACCGTGCGTAGCTGCCGGTCAGCTCGGCGCCCGTGGTGTGTGCACCGCGGGCGGTGATCTCACCCGCGACCCAGGAGTCGACACCCCGGTCGGCCAGGGTCGTGAGCGCGGCGTCCACCGAGTCGGCGGGGACGATCGCGATCATGCCGACGCCCATGTTGAGCGTCTTCTCGAGCTCCAGCTGTTCGACCTGTCCGGCCTTGCCGACCACGTCGAAGACGGCGCCGGGCGTCCACGTCGAACGGTCGACCGTGGCGTGCAGCGAGTCCGGGACGACCCGGGCCAGGTTGTTGGCCAGGCCGCCGCCGGTGACGTGGCTGAAGCCGTGCACCTCGGTCGTACGGGTCAGCGCCAGACAGTCCAGGGAGTAGATCCTGGTGGGCTCCAGGAGCTCCTCGCCGAGCGTCCGGCCGAACTCCTCGATCTCACGGTCCAGGGCCCAGCCGGCCCGGTCGAAGACCACGTGGCGCACGAGCGAGTACCCGTTGGAGTGAAGACCGGACGACGCCATCGCGATCACGGCGTCACCCTTACGGATACGGTCCGGGCCCAGCAGCCGGTCGGCCTCGACCACGCCCGTACCGGCGCCCGCGACATCGAAGTCGTCGGGGCCGAGCAGGCCCGGGTGCTCGGCGGTCTCGCCGCCGATCAGCGCGCAGCCTGCCAGGACGCAGCCTTCGGCGATGCCCTTCACGATGGCCGCGACACGCTCGGGATGCACCTTGCCGACACAGATGTAGTCGGTCATGAAGAGCGGTTCGGCACCGCAGACGACCAGGTCGTCCACGACCATGCCGACGAGGTCGTGGCCGATCGTGTCGTACACGCCCATCTGCCGGGCCAGATCGACCTTCGTGCCCACGCCGTCGGTGGCGGAGGCAAGCAGCGGGCGCTCGTAGCGCTTGAGTGCCGAGGCGTCGAAGAGGCCGGCGAATCCGCCGATGCCCCCCAGGACCTCGGGGCGCTTCGTCTTCTTCACCCACTCCTTCATCAGCTCGACGGCGCGGTCACCGGCTTCGATGTCGACGCCCGCCGCCGCGTAGGAAGCACCTGTTGTCTCAGACATTGCCCGGGATCTTTCGTGTGGGAATACGGGGCTGGTGGGGAGGGAGCCGGTCGGTCCGGATCACGGACGACGCAGCGCGTCGGCCGCCGCGGTCGCGGCCGGGCCGGCCGCCAGCTCGGTCTCCAGCAGCTGCTTGCCGAGCAGCTCCGGGTCCGGGAGCTCCATCGGGTATTCGCCGTCGAAGCAGGCGCGGCACAGATTCGGCTTGTCGATCGTCGTCGCCTCGATCATCGAGTCGAGCGAGATGTACGAGAGCGAGTCGGCACCCATGGAGGTGGCGATCTCGTCGACGGACATGCCGTTGGCGATCAGTTCGGCGCGGGTCGCGAAGTCGATGCCGAAGAAGCAGGGCCACTTCACGGGCGGGGACGAGATCCGGATGTGGATCTCGGCAGCGCCCGCCTCGCGGAGCATCCGGACCAGAGCGCGCTGGGTGTTGCCGCGGACGATCGAGTCGTCGACGACCACCAGGCGCTTGCCCTTGATGACTTCCTTGAGCGGATTCAGCTTGAGGCGGATACCCAGCTGGCGAATGGTCTGCGACGGCTGGATGAAGGTCCGGCCGACATAGGCGTTCTTGACCAGTCCGGCACCGAACGGAATTCCGCTCGCCTCGGCGTAGCCGATGGCCGCGGGAGTGCCCGACTCCGGCGTCGCTATGACCAGATCGGCCTCGGCCGGGGCCTCGGCCGCCAGCTTCCGGCCCATCTCCACCCGGGAGAGGTAGACGTTGCGCCCGGCGATATCGGTGTCGGGGCGGGCCAGGTACACGTACTCGAAGACACAGCCCTTGGGCTTCGCTTCTGCGAAGCGGGAGGTGCGCAGGCCGTTCTCGTCGATGGCGACGAGCTCGCCCGGCTCGATCTCGCGAACGAAGCTGGCACCGCAGATGTCGAGGGCGGCGGACTCGGAGGCCACCACCCAGCCACGCTCCAGACGGCCGAGAACCAGGGGGCGGATGCCCTGCGGGTCACGGGCGGCGTAGAGGGTGTGCTCGTCCATGAAGACGAGCGAGAAGGCGCCCTTGACCTCGGGGAGCACCTTTGCGGCGGCCTCCTCGATGGTGAGCGGCTTGCCGTCGTCATCCGTCTGACCGGCGAGCAGCGCGGTCACCAGATCGGTGTCGTTGGTCGCTGCCACCTGGGTGGCACGGCCGTCCTTGCGGGGAAGGTCGGCGACCATGTCGGCGAGCTGGGCCGTATTGACCAGGTTGCCGTTGTGACCCAGGGCGATCGAGCCGTGCGCGGTGGCACGGAACGTCGGCTGCGCGTTCTCCCACACCGAGGCACCGGTGGTGGAGTAGCGGGCATGACCGACCGCGATATGGCCCTGGAGAGATCCCAGAGACGTTTCGTCGAAGACTTGCGAGACCAGTCCCATGTCCTTGAAGACCAGGATCTGGGACCCGTTGCTCACTGCGATGCCCGCGGACTCCTGTCCACGGTGCTGCAGGGCATACAGTCCGAAATAGGTGAGCTTGGCGACCTCTTCGCCCGGAGCCCAGACACCGAAGACGCCGCAAGCGTCCTGGGGGCCTTTCTCTCCGGGGAGCAGGTCGTGGTTGAGTCGTCCATCACCACGAGGCACGGCACCGAGTGTAGGCGAGATCGACCACCGGTCCGAATTGGGGAAGCGTCGCGCACGACCTGCGGGAGCACCTCGGACGTGGCCGGGAGGGGGCCCGACGGGCCGCTGCGGGTGACACCGAGCGATCACTCGGAGTGATCACGGCCGGATCGCCGGACCGGCATCCTGCGGGCGCGGGGCAGTCGGTGCCCGGACGAGCGGCTGGTTACCGGCCGGTTCAGGTCATCGGCCGAGGGGACGGCAAAAGGCTCGGCCGTGGCGCTCGGTGAGCCGGACCGCAGGACTGGACGGGCGCGAGCCGGACGCCCGTTTCGTGGTGAGCCTCACACTGAAGGGCGCGGCCGAGAGGTCTGCGAGCCGGCCCTAGGACCCCAGGAGCCGATCCGGACGACGACTGGGCGCCGGCCCGGAGGTCCGCGCGGCGGCCCGATGACGGCTGGCACGGGCCAGCAGGTCCGCGCGGCGGCCCGGACAACGGCGGGAGGTCAGCTCCGGGGTCCGCGCGGCGACCCGGACAACGGCGGGAGGCCAGCTCCCGGGTCCGCGCGGCGACCCGGACAACGGCGGGAGGCCAGCTCCCGGGTCTGCGCAGCGGCCCGGACAACGCCGGGAGGTCAGCTCCCGGGTCCGCGCGGCGGCCCGGGCGATGCCCGTGCGGACTGTCCGCAGTTCGAGACCGGCGTTGACAGGCTCATGGTCCGTTGGCAGGCTCCTGCCTCATGCAGCCCTTCGGTGATCTTTCGGTCACGCTCGTGGAGCGCCGCCACGTCGATCTGGGACGTGTCGCGAGCGCCATCTGTCGCTGCGTCTGAGCCTGCCGTGCTCCCGGGGCCGTAGGCCCCCGGTCCCGAACCTGCGGGACGTATGAGCCGATTTCTCGCTTTCCTCGCTTTCTGCCCGCTCACGGCCGAGTGCGTGCCCGCGCGCCCCCACCCCTGACGGGCTCCGTCGCGTTCATCCACCTCGTGCGCCTGCTCCGACCGGCGCCCGGGGCTCGCCCTGGAGACTTCATGCCCCCTCGCGATTCGAACACCAGTTCAGACCAGCGATCCGACTCACCTCTGAGCCGGCGTGCCTTCACCACCGCGGTGGGCGCGACCGCCGCCACTGCGGCCGTCGGAGTGCAGGCCGCCTCACCGGCCGCCGCGGCTCCCCGGCCGGCCTCCGACGACGCGACGCGTGAGCAGCCGTTCCGTGCCGCCCGCGGCAAGCACTCCCGGCGGCCCAACATCCTGTTCATCCTCGGCGACGACCTCGGCTGGGCCGACCTCTCCTCGTACGGGTCCCCGCACATCCGGACCCCCAACCTGGACAGGCTCGGCCGCCAGGGCGTGCGGTTCACAGATGCGTACGCCGGGTCCGCCACCTGCTCCCCCACCCGGTTCAGCCTCTACACAGGGCGCTATCCGGGCCGTACGAAGGGCGGACTCGCCGAGCCCATCGCGGACAGGTCGGTGGGACTCGAACCGACCCACCCGACGCTCGCTTCGCTGCTGCGCGGCGCCGGCTACTCCACCGCGCTGATCGGCAAGTGGCACTGCGGCTATCTGCCCGACTACAGCCCGACCAGGTCCGGCTGGGACGAGTTCTTCGGGAACTTCGGCGGGGCGCTGGAGTACTACTCCAAGCTCGGGCTCGGCGGTGAGTACGACCTGTACGAGGGCGACGCCGAGTACAAGGACCTGCGCTACTACACCCGGATCCTGACGGAGCGCGCGAGCGAGTACGTCCAGCGCGACCACGACGCGCCTTGGCTGCTCAACCTGAACTTCACCACTCCGCACTGGCCGTGGATCGCGGACGGCGACACCGAGGAGAGCGCCGAGATCGTCCGGCGCATCAAGGCCGGCGACGGAAGCGCGCTGTGGAACGCCGACGGCGGCTCGGTCCAGAAGTACACCGAGATGGTCGAGGATCTGGACCGCTCCGTCGGCGAGGTGCTGAAGGCCCTGAAGCGGTCCGGTCAGGAGGAGGACACCCTGGTCTTCTTCGCCAGTGACAACGGCGGCGAGCGGTTCTCCTACAACTGGCCGCTGTCCGGCAACAAGAGCTCGCTCCAGGAGGGCGGCATCCGTGTCCCCGCGGTGCTGCGCTGGCCCGCCCGCATCGACGGTCACCAGGTCAGCGACCTGCCGGTGTTCTCGCCCGACTGGACCGCGACGCTGCTGGAGCTCGGCGGGGCCCGGCCGGACCCTGCTTATCCGCTGGACGGCACCAGCCTCGCCGGATACCTGCTGCGCGATGAGGAACCGAAGGAGCGCGATCTGTTCTGGCGGGTGCGTGGGGAGCGGGCGCTGCGGCGCGGGGACTGGAAGTACTACCGGGGGAAGTCCGGCGCCGATCAGCTGTTCAAGCTGGCCGACGACCAGCGGGAACAGGCGAACCGGGCAGCGGCCGAGCCGAAGCTGCTGGCCGAGCTGCGGGCGTCGTGGGAGAAGACGAACGCCGGTCTGCTCCCGTATCCGACGGGTTCCTGATCCTGCGGCCCCGCGCGAGGGCTCAGCCCTTGGCTGCCGGGGCCGACGCGCCGAGTCCCTTGCCGTTCTCCGCGGTGAGGGACAGGGAGCGGTGCCCGATCGTGTACGTCGTCTTCCCCTTGAGGACGCCGAGCAGCGTGCGCTCCAGCTCCATCTCGGGCCCCGGGCACATCTTCCGCGTCGAGGCGAGCGGGCCGAAGGTGATCGTGGAGCCCGCGACCGTCGCCTTGCCGTGGAAGGAGTTGCAGCCGAGGCTGCCTTCCACGGAACCGTCCGTGCGGAAGGTGAGGTGCGCCCTGCCCTCCGTACCGGCGGGCAGGGAGGTGGTGGTGCTGCCGGACACCAGCCCCGTGACCTTCCAGGCGGTGCCGGTCAGCGGTGCCGGAGGCTCGGCGGCGAGAGCGATGGAGTCGCCCTCGGCCGTGGTCAGGGTCAGGGTCCTGCCGGCGCCCCGGCCCGTGACGGCGGCCTCGAGTTCGCCGTTGAAGGCACCGCCCATCGCCTTCTCGAACTGCTGGAGATCCTCCTCGCAGCCCATCTCGGTGGTGGTGCCCTGCCCGACGGTGACCGTGTCGCCGTCGATGCGGACGTCCGCGGTGAAGCGGTTGCAGCCCAGATTGCCGCTCGCCCTGCCCTGGGAGTCGATCTCGACGTGGGCACCGGCCGGAGCTGCGGTCTTCTTCCCGCCGACGGTGAGGGAGGACACGCTCCAGTGAACCCCGGTGACGGGCAGGTCGGTCCGCACGGTTCCGCTGCCGTCTCCGGATCCCGCTCCGGAGCCCGACTCCGTACCGCAGGCGGCAAGGGTGAGGAGGGCCAGGACGCTGACAGCCATACGTTGTCTGTGCATGGTCATGGGACGGATCGAGTAGCCGATCCGGTTCCCCTCAGCCCATCAGCGGGAGCAGATGGGCGAGGTCGGCCCGCTCACCACTGGCGCCGACCTGCGCATCGTCGAGCGCCCGCGCCCACTGCGTTCGGCCGGTGGCGAGACGGATCCAGGTGAGCGGATCCGTCTCCACGACGTTGGGCGGGGTACCGCGGGTGTGCTTGGGGCCGCCGATGCACTGGACGACCGCGAAGGGCGGGATGCGCACCTCGACGGACCCCCCGGGCGCCTTGTCGGCGAGGGCGTCGGCGAGCAGCCGGGTGCAGGCGGCGAGCGCCTGACGGTCGTACGGGAGGTCGAGGCCGGTCGCCCGGTGGAGGTCGTCCGTGTGCACGACGAGCTCGACGGTACGGGTGACCAGGAAGTCGCCCAGCCGCATGGTGCCCGCCCGGGTCGTCACCAGCCGGTCACCGGCCGCGGCGGGCACCAGCTCCGCGAACCGGGCGGCGGTCACGTCGTACAACGCGTCGAGGTCGGGCCACTCTTCGGCCAGTGCGCGGGTGGCATCGGCAATCCCTCCGGCGCGCCCGGCCGTGGAGAACGGCCACTCCAGCAGGGTGAGCCCGGGCTTCGGTCCGCCGGCCGGCTCGGGCAGCTCCAGGCTGTGACTGACACGCCCGAGGGCCATCGTCATGTGCGCGGCGAGGTCCCGTACGGTCCACTCCCCCAACCGGGCGGGCCGGGCGAGCTGTTCGGGCGTGAGGGTGCGCACGGCTTCCCGCACGTGGCCGAACTGGGCCAGGACCGCGGCGAGAGTCCTGGAGTAGTCGTACGCGCGCATGCGCTTCTTGGCCGGTGGCATAGGGGCGAGACTAACCGGCGCCTCCGACGGTCCTCTCACGTAGCACCCGGCTCAACTCCGTGCGAAGTCCCTCTTCTCGGGGAAGGTGACGCCGGTGCAGCCGCGGCGTTCGGTCGCGTCGTCGACGTATGCCCGGAACAGGGCTTCCAGCCGGTCGGCGACTATGCGGTCGTACGGATAGGACAGCCACATCACATGCACGGCGGGCCGGCCTCCGCAGACGGAGGACGCCCACCAGACGCCACCGGAGTCCGTGCCCGCGGTGCCCGGCGCAAGCTCCGTCGGCCCCAGGTTCTCATCACTCACAAGCCCCCGCGTCCCGTCGCCGACGTACGTCTCGGCCTTCACCCACCAGGGCAAGTACTTCAGCACGTCCCCCAACTTCTGCGGGTAGTTCGAGGTCTTCACGAAACCGGGGAAGATCCTGCGGATCTCCTTCTCCCCGACCGCCAGCACGCAGGCGTCATGGTCGCTCGCCCTGCCCGCCGGAGCGGCCAGCGCCCGGTCGGGGAGCCGGCCCCGGTCCTCCGTGGTCAGGAAGCGCCGGTACCAGGCGCAGGTGCCGCCCGTGCTCGCCGGATCGCCGAGCTCCAGCTTCGGCTCGGCCAGGGTGGCGGGAAGCTCGGGGAGGTCTGTCTTGCACCCCGTCCGCCCGGCAGCCCGGTCCACCGCCTGATGCGCCAGGCCGGCGAGCGTGCGGCGGTCCCCGGACGTGACGGGCTCGAGGTACCGGGCGACGGCCGTCGCCTCTATGGAGGAGACCGCGCCCCCCTTCCCGCACAACGCCCGGGCCGTCACCTTGTACTCGTCGTAGTCGCCCAGCCTGCCGTCTCCGAGCGGGTGCGGGAGAGCGTGGCGCACCACGACGGCCGGCTCGTCGGCCGTGTACGGGGCGCGGAAGGGCCGGTCGGTCTCTTCGTCGATCCCGGTCCCGTCCTCTTCGGTCTCCTCCATGTCCGGGTCCACCGCATGCCGGACGAGGGCCAACGAGAAGTGCCCGTAGGTCGTCCCGGGATCGCCGACCCGGTAGACGACACAGCCACTGGACCGCCGCTCGATGTCGGCTTCGTGCTCGTCGGAGAGCTCGACCCGGTCGATCCCTCCGCCGTTCAGCCCGAGGACGGGGCCGGGATCGATGAGACCGCCGCACGCCTCGGTGATGCGCTCGCGGCTCTCGGACCGGTCACGGAGGTCGATGAACTCCATGGCGAAGGCCCAGCCACTGAGCCCGATACCGGCGACGGCAAGCACGCACAGCAACGTGTTGAAGGCGTTGCGCCACGGCCCACCGTCGGGCCGTTCCCGTACAGCGCTTGCCTGTTGCGCACTGCTTCGATCGTCCACCGTCGCCCCCCGTACGGCCCCAGGCGTAAACGATCTCCAAGCTATCAGCCGCTACTGACAGCCTCGTCGGCCGTGAATACCTCGCCGTCGGCCGGTACGCCGATGCCCCGCCAGGTGAACGGGATCCCCCGTGCCACATCGAGATCGGGGTGATCCATCAGCTGGAAGTGCACATGCGGCTCGGTGGAGTTGCCGGAGTTCCCGCACCGGGCGAGCTGCTGTCCCTCCCGTACGGCGTCCCCCGCCCTCACCTGGAGAGAGCCGCGCCGGACGTGGGCGTACACGGCGTACGTACTGTCGCCGAGGTCGAGCACGAGGTGGTTGCCGACGATCCTGCCCGCGCCGGCCATGTCGCGGACGGACGCCTCGATCAGCATCAGATACGCGAGTGCCGGTCCGGAGTTCCGGCTGAGGTGATCGCGCTGCCCGTCGCTCGCGTGCACGACCGTGCCGTCCGCCACCGCGAGGAGCGGGGCGCCGAAAGCCGGGAAGTCGCGGTTCGGGCGAACGACGGGCCACAGCCGGCGGAAGGCCGGGCGGTTTCCCTCTTCCGGTTCGGCGACGATGTCGATCGCGTACGTCTGCCCGTAGCTGTGCGTGCCGTGGCTGGGCACCTTGTCCGCCGGGCTGTTGAGCGCGGTCCAGCGGCCGGTGACCGGCGGACCGACCTCGACAGCGGGCCGTGCCTTCGCCAGGCCCGCACGGCTGCGGCGGCTCACCAGGAGACCGATGGTGAGCGCCACCGCCGCAGGCACGAACGTCAGCCCGTAGGGGACGAGCGGATCCGTGAAGACGCTCACCAGCACCAGGGCGACGAAGGCGATCCAGCAGCAGCGGTACAGGATCATGGCGGCTTTGCGTACGGACATGACGTTCCCCTCGCAGCGTGTTCGGTCAGGGCCGGGCGGCCGTGAGCACCACCAGCAGCGGCACCACCCGGGTCGCCGGCACCTCGTAGCGCCCGCGTCCCGTCGTGTGGAGCCAGCCCCCGCCGGTGAGCAGGCGCAGGTGGTGGTAGATCTGACCGGTCGTGCCTGTCTCGTCCAGCTCGGCCAGCTCGGCAGCGGTACGCCTGCCGCCGAGGATCTCGCGGAGCAGCCGCAGCCGTACCGGATGGCCGAGCGCGGCCAGCGGTTCGGCGGCTTCCGCCCAGTCGGGGCGGTCCTCTTCAGAACCCAGGAGCCCTGCGGTGAGCGCGCCGTACTGCCACTCGTACCGCTCATCCGTCGGCAGCCGCACCGCGCCCGTGAACAGCACCCCGCCGTCGGCAGCGGCGTCCCCGACCTGTTCGAGCTGGTCCTTCAGCCCGGCCAGCGCCCAGAAGTCGCCCTCGCCCAGACTCGGCGACCTGCCGTCCGCCACCTGCTCCAGCACCGCCAGTCGGCGTTCCAGCTCGGCGACGCGCTCCTCAAGCTCCACAGCACACACCTTACGTAATTACGTAATCATCATCAAGGGATATCGGGCGGGAACACCGAAGCCCCCGTCCGGTCGACCCGGACGGGGGCTTCGGCACAGGCGGAAATCAGGCGAACAGACCCTCCAGGGTCCCCTCGTGCGCCGTACGCAGCTCGCTCAGGGGAATGGTGAACTCGCCCTGGATCTCGATCTCCTCGCCGTCCACGACACCGATACGGGTCACGGGCAGGCCCCGCGCCCCGCACATGTCGTTGAAGCGGAGCTCCTCGCTGCGCGGAATCGAGACGACCGCGCGCCCCGCCGACTCCGAGAACAGGAAGGTGAACGCGTCCAGACCGTCCGGCACGACCAGCCGGGCACCCTTCCCGCCGCGCAGGCAGGACTCGGTGACCGCCTGGATCAGACCGCCGTCGGAGAGGTCGTGCGCCGCGTCGATCATGCCGTCGCGGGAGGCCGAGATCAGGATCTCGCCGAGCAGCTTCTCGCGGCCCAGGTCGACCTTGGGCGGCATGCCGCCGAGGTGCTGGTGGATGACCTCGGACCAGGCCGAGCCGCCGAACTCCTCGGTCGTGTCGCCCAGCAGATACAGCAGCTGGCCCTCTTCGGCGAAGGCGACCGGCGTGCGCCGGTTGACATCGTCGATCACACCGAGCACGGCCACGACCGGCGTCGGGTGGATCGCCGTCTCACCGGTCTGGTTGTACAGCGACACGTTGCCGCCGGTGACCGGGGTGCCGAGCTCCAGGCAGCCGTCCGCGAGACCACGGGTGGCCTCGGCGAACTGCCACATGACGTCCGGGTCCTCCGGGGAGCCGAAGTTCAGGCAGTCCGAGATGGCGAGCGGCTTGGCGCCGGACGCGGCGACGTTGCGGTACGACTCGGCCAGCGCGAGCTGTGCGCCCGTGTAGGGGTCGAGCTTCGCGTACCGGCCGTTGCCGTCGGTCGCCATGGCCACGCCCAGGTTCGACTCCTCGTCGATCCGGACCATGCCTGCGTCCTCGGGCATCGCGAGCACGGTGTTGCCCTGCACGAAGCGGTCGTACTGGTCGGTGATCCAGGACTTGGAGGCCTGGTTCGGGGAGCCGACCAGCTTGAGGACCTGCTCGCGCAGCTCCGCGCCGTTCGCCGGACGGGCCAGCTTGCCGGCGTCGTCGGCCTGCAGCGCGTCCTGCCAGGAGGGGCGGGCGAAGGGGCGGTGGTACGTCGGGCCCTCGTGGGCGACGGACCGCGGCGGTACGTCCACGATCTGCTCGCCGTGCCAGAAGATCTCCAGCTGCGAGCCCTCGGTCACCTCACCGATGACGGTGGCGATGACGTCCCACTTCTCGCAGATCTCCATGAAGCGGTCCACGTGCTGCGGCTCGACGATCGCGCACATGCGCTCCTGCGACTCGCTCATGAGGATTTCCTCGGGCGAGAGGGAGGAGTCGCGCAGCGGCACGGTGTCCAGCTCGACGCGCATACCGCCGGAGCCCGCGGAGGCCAGCTCGCTCGTGGCACAGGAGAGCCCGGCGCCGCCGAGGTCCTGGATGCCCGCGACGAGCTTCTCCTTGAAGATCTCCAGGGTGCACTCGATGAGGAGCTTCTCCTGGAACGGGTCGCCGACCTGGACGGCGGGGCGCTTGGTGGGCTTGGTGTCGTCGAAGGTCTCCGAGGCCAGCACGGAAACGCCGCCGATGCCGTCGCCGCCGGTGCGGGCGCCGTAAAGGATCACCTTGTTGCCGGGACCGGAGGCCTGGGCGAGGTGGATGTCCTCGTGCTTCATCACACCGATGCAGCCGGCGTTGACGAGCGGGTTGCCCTGGTAGCAGGCGTCGAAGACGACCTCGCCGCCGATGTTCGGCAGGCCGAGACAGTTCCCGTAGCCGCCGATGCCCGCGACGATGCCCGGCAGGACCCGCCGGGTGTCGGGGTGGTCGGCCGCACCGAAGCGCAGCGGGTCGACGACCGCGATCGGACGGGCACCCATGGCGAGGATGTCGCGGACGATGCCGCCGACGCCGGTGGCCGCACCCTGGTAGGGCTCGATGTACGAGGGGTGGTTGTGCGACTCGACCTTGAAGGTGACCGCGTAACCCTGACCGACGTCGACCACACCGGCGTTCTCGCCGATGCCGACGAGCATCGCGTCGTTGTCGGGGACCTTCTCGCCGAACTGCTTGAGGTGGACCTTGCTGCTCTTGTAGGAGCAGTGCTCGGACCACATCACGGAGTACATGGCGAGCTCGGCGCCGGTGGGACGGCGGTCCAGGATCTCGCGGATCCTGGCGTACTCGTCCTCCTTGAGGCCGAGCTCCTTCCAGGGCTGTTCGGCGTCCGGGGTTTCGGCCGCGTGCTTGACCGTGTCCAGGCTCATGCGTTGACCAGCTTCTTGATGATCGAGGTGAAGAAACCGAGGCCGTCGATGCCACCGGTGCCGATCAGAGGCTCCACGGCGTGCTCCGGATGCGGCATCAGACCGACGACATTGCCCGCGGCATTGGTGATGCCGGCGATGTCGCGCAGCGAGCCGTTCGGGTTCAGGTCGGCGTAGCGGAACGCGACGCGGCCCTCGGCCTCCAGCTCGTCGAGCGTGTGCTCGTCGGCGGTGTACCGGCCGTCCACGTTCTTCAGAGGTACGGAGATCTCCTGGCCCGCGGTGTAGTCCGAGGTCCAGGCGGTCTCCGCGTTCTCCACCCGCAGCTTCTGGTCGCGGCAGATGAAGTGGAGGTGGTTGTTGCGCAGCATCGCGCCGGGCAGCAGGTGCGCCTCGGTCAGGATCTGGAAGCCGTTGCAGATGCCGAGGACCGGCATACCGGCCTTCGCCTGCTCGATGACGGTCTCCATCACCGGCGAGAAACGCGAGATGGCGCCGGCCCGCAGATAGTCGCCGTAACTGAATCCGCCCGCCAGGATGACCGCGTCGACCTGGTGGAGGTCCTTGTCACGGTGCCAGAGCGAGACGGGTTCGGCGCCCGCGATCCGGACGGCCCGCAGGCTGTCCCGGTCATCGAGCGTGCCGGGGAAAGTGACGACTCCGATACGAGCAGTCACTTCGGCTCCTCGGCCTTCTCGTCCGCCTCGATCTTGACGGTGAAGTCCTCGATGACGGTGTTGGCGAGGAAGGTCTCGGCCATCTCGTTAATACGGGCGAGGGCGGCATCGTCGACCGGCCCCTCGACCTCGAGTTCGAAACGCTTTCCCTGACGTACGTCCGCGATTCCTTCGAAGCCGAGACGGGGCAGTGCGCGCTGCACAGCCTGTCCCTGCGGGTCGAGGATCTCCGGCTTGAGCATGACGTCGACTACGACGCGTGCCACTGGCACTCCCGGTGGTGTGGTGCGGCTGTGTCTCCGAGGGGTTCCCCAGATCCCCGCGGGTCCACTCAGCGTACCTGGCCAGAAATTCTACGCGGGTAGATATCGGGTGGACCGGATCACGCCGAGATATCGACCGCGACAACATGCAGGGAAAGTCCTGGAAAAAAATCTTCACCCGGATTGCACGCGGACACGCGGATGTAATTGCCTGGGCTTCACAATGCTGCTCCTGCCGCTGTACAAATGATTACCGGGGAAAGCACCATTGCCCCGGAACAGTCGACACCAGTCGATCCGCATCCGCCTAGCAGCCGGAAGGCCGGCATCAGCGCATGTCAGAAGCGACGATGCCGTAGGAAAGGACCGATATCCGTGGCTCAGCGTGTAGTAGTTACGCTCTCCGACGACATCGACGGGGGAGAAGCGGCGGAAACGGTCACCTTCGCCCTGGACGGGAAGTCGTACGAGATCGACCTCAATCCCGTCAACGCAAAGAAACTGCGCAAGGCTCTGGCCCCGTACGTGACGGCCGGCCGAAAGCAGACAAATGCCAGCAAGCACGGCAAGACCCCGGTGTCGTACCGCCATACGTCCCTCGCGCCCGACCCGGCGGCCGTGCGCGCCTGGGCCCGCTCGCACCGGATGGAGGTGCCGGCCCGCGGCCGGATCCCCAAGAAGGTCTACGAGGCGTTCCACGCCGCCAGTTGAGAGGTACTTCCGGAACGTCCCGTTCCGGAACGATCTCCCCGGCTCCCCGGAAGAACACCCCGGGGAGCCGACTTGCACAACACCCCTGCAGGTCGGCTAGAGTCTGGAGCACGCCGAAGGGCAGGGCCGAAAAGCCCGGCCCCACGCAGCGTGCGGGTGTAGTTCAGTAGTAGAACATCCCCCTTCCAGGGGGAAGGCGCAGTGTGCAATTCCTGTCACCCGCTCTTCACTGCCTTGCCGGACCACTCCGGTGGATCAGGTAGAGTAGTGAGCGCTCCACCGGTGAAAGCCGAGTGGCAGCAATGCGGACGTAGCTCAGTTGGTAGAGCGCAACCTTGCCAAGGTTGAGGTCGCCAGTTCGAACCTGGTCGTCCGCTCGTGTTCAAAGGCCCCGGTCGATATCGACCGGGGCCTTTGTCGTACCCCCTTATCGACTCATGACGTTTGTCATGAGCAGTGATGACAGCGCGCACTGCGCGTGGCCGTGATCCGGCGGAAGTCTTGGGTCATGACCAGCGACGACTTTCTCCTCCCCGGCGCGGCCATCGAAGCGAGCGAGGTCCGGCGGCGTTACGCGGGCGGCTTCGAGGCCGTGAGCGGGATCTCCTTCTCCGTGGCCCGTGGCGAGCTCTTCGCCCTGCTCGGGACGAACGGCGCAGGAAAGACCTCCACCGTCGAACTGCTGGAGGGACTGGCCCGCCCGGACGGCGGCACCGTGCGCGTACTCGGCCACGATCCGTACCGTGAGCGCGCTGCCGTCCGGCCCCGGACCGGAGTGATGCTCCAGGAGGGTGGCTTCCCGTCCGACCTGACGGTCACCGAGACCCTGCGGATGTGGGCAGGCTGCACCAGCGGCGCGAGGCCACCTCGCGAGGTACTCGATCCGGTGGGCCTCGGTGACCGCGCCGGCGTCCGGGTCAAGCAGCTCTCCGGCGGGGAGCGCCGCCGCCTCGATCTGGCGCTGGCGCTGCTCGGACGCCCGGAGGTCCTCTTCCTTGACGAGCCGACGACGGGACTCGATGCCGAGGGCCGGCGCGACACCTGGCGTCTGGTGCGGGAGCTGCGGGAGGGCGGCACGACCGTCCTGCTGACCACGCACCACCTGGAGGAGGCCGAGGCGCTCGCCGACCGACTGGCGATCATGCACCAGGGGCGGATCGTCACCGCGGGCACGATCGCCGACGTGACGGCCGGGCGTCCGGCCCGGATCCGCTTCGAGCTCCCCGAGGGGGTGACAGCGGCGCAGCTCCCGCTGTCGCTGCGGGCGGCGGCCGAGGGCCGACGCATCGACATCCGTACCCACGGCCTCCAGGAGTCCCTCCACGAACTGCTCTGCTGGGCCCGGGAGTCCGGCGTACAGCTGCACGGGATCGATGCACGTTCCGCCTCGCTCGAAGAGGCGTTCCTGGATATCGCCGGTACGCACGTGCAGGCGGAGAGGGTGGCAGCGGCATGACGAGCACCACGGTGACGGGGCGGCTGGGCGCCCTCGGGCGGGCCGAGCTGACCCTGCTCGTACGCAACAGGACGGCGGTGTTCGTCGCGCTGCTGATGCCCCTGCTGATGATCTTCGCCATGAAGTCCTCGCTCGATCGGATGGATCTCGGCGGGACCGGACTGACTGTCGCCGGAGCCGCCCTGACCGGGGGCCTCGGCATGGTGCTGCTCCAGGTCGTCTACATGAACCTGGTCGCCACCTACGTGGCCCGTCGTGAGGAACTCGTCCTGAAGCGGCTGCGCACGGGAGAAGTCTCCGACCGCGAGATCCTCATCGGTACGGCGCTCCCGGCGGTGTCGCTGGCCTTCGCCCAATGCGTCCTGATGATCGCTGTGGGAGGACTCGCCTTCGGCCTGGGCGCACCGCAGCGGCCCGGGCTGCTGGTGCTGGGGCTGCTCCTGGGGGTGCTGTTGCTGTCGGCGCTGGCGGCGGTCACGTCCGTACTGACGCGCACGGTGCAGACCGCCCAGCTCACCACGCTGCCGGTCTTCTTCGTCTCGATACTGGGCTCCGGACTCTTCGTGCCGCTGGAGATCCTCCCGGACCGTGCCGCGTCACTGTGCGAACTGCTGCCGGTGACAGGCGTGATGACGCTCGTACGGGCCGGCTGGCTGGGCGGCGGGGACGGTTACGACCTGCTCGGGGCGGGGCTGACCGCACTGGTCTGGACGGCGTGCGGGGTGTTTGCTGTGCAGCGCTGGTTCCGCTGGGATCCGCGACGATGAGCCGGGAACGCGGGACACGGGCGGCGACACACGGGGACGGGAACACCATGACCAGGGAGAAGGCCGGCGAGGGCGGCGGGGACCGGTTGTGGGCGCGGCTGGCCGGACGGCAGGCGCTGCGGTCCGCCAGGACCGACACCGCGAAGGTCGAGCTCTACACCCGCTTCACGTTCCACGCGACGGCCGGTCTCGAAGCCGGTGCGCTCGCCTTTCCGCAGCTGTTCGCCGAACGGCAGCCGGCGGGCGTGTGGCTGTTCCTGCTCCTCCTCGCGCATTCGGTGGTGTGCGCCGCCCTCTGCTCCAGGGCCCTGGACTGGCGGCTGGGCCGCCGGGAGCGTCCCGTATCGCTGATGGTGGCCACCGCCGCACTGTCCGGTGCGGGCATCTTCGTCATTCTGCTGCTGCTCGACACCGGAGCGATCGGCAAGGAGGACGACTTCGGGCTGCTGGTGATGGGGATACCCGCCTTCGGCGTGGCAACGCTGGTGCTCGGCCTGCGGACGACGGAACACCGCGTGTACGCGGTGCTCGGCGCCCCGGCCGCGACAGCTGTCGCCACGGCTGCGCTGGGTCTGGGCCCGCAGCAGACGTGGCTGAACTTCGTCGGGGTCACCGCGGCCGGCTCGCTGCTCGCCCTCGCCTACGTCTTCTCGGCCTGGCTCGTCGGCGTCGTCCGCGAACTGGACGCCTCGCACGAACTGCGGACCCGTCTCGCGGTCGCGGAGGAACGGCTTCGGTTCGGGCGTGACATGCACGATGTGATGGGGCGCAATCTCGCGGTGATGGCGCTGAAGAGCGAGCTGGCTGTCCAACTGGCCGAGCGGGGAAGGCCGGAGGCCGTGTCGCAGATGGCTGAGGTTCAGCGGATCGCCCAGGAGTCGCAGCGCGAGGTCCGGGACGTCGTACGCGGCTACCGGGAAGCGGACCTGCGCATCGAGCTGGAGGGAGCACTGGGCGTGCTGAAGGCCGCGGGAATCGACTGCGTCATCCATGGGCTCGACGACGGGCCGATGACCCTCCCGCCGGACGTCCAGTCCGCGCTGGGGTGGGTGGTACGGGAGGCGACGACGAACGTGCTGCGGCACGGCGATCCACGGCAGTGCACGATCAGTCTCACCACGACGGAGCCGTCCGGGGGGAAGAGAGCGCCCGGAGGCCCGCGACACGGAGAGGTGATCCTGACGGTGCAGAACGACGGCTTGGCCGAGCCGGCCGGCGGCCCGCACGAGGGTGCGGACGAGGACGGTGCGGGCACCGGCTCCCGGCCGGCGCCGCCCCGGACCGCGGCCGGTTCGCCGGTGGGCTCCGGCCTGGTCGGCCTGCAGGAGCGGCTCGCCGCCCACGGCGGCACGCTGGAAGCGGGCCCGACGCGGAGCGACGGCTGCTTCCGGCTCACCGCACGGGTGCCCCTGCCCGCTCCGGGCACGGACCACGACCGCGACTCCTCCCCCCCTTCCTTCACCCCCTCCACGTCGGACGAGGTGGCCGCGTGATGCCCGGACAACGACCGGCTCCCATTCGGGTCCTGCTGGCCGAGGACGAGCACCTGATCCGCGGTGCGCTCGCCGCGCTGCTCGCCCTGGAGGACGACATCGTCCTGGTCGCCGAGGCGGCGACCGGCCCCGAGGCCCTCGCGATGGCCATGGCGCACCGGCCCGATGTCGCGGTCCTGGACCTGGAGATGCCGGGCGCCGACGGTGTGAAGGTCGCCACATCTCTGCGCACCGGACTGCCCGGCTGCCGGACCATGATCGTGACGAGCCACGGCAGACCCGGGCACCTGAAGCGGGCACTGGCGGCGGGCGTCCGGGCCTTCGTGCCGAAGACGGTCAGCGCGCGTCGGCTGGCCGAGATCATTCGTACCGTGCACGCGGGAAACCGCTACGTGGACCCCGAGTTGGCCGCCGACGCAATTTCCGCGGGGGACTCTCCGCTGACCGCGCGTGAGGCCGAGGTGCTGGAACTCGCGGCGGACGGGGCGCCGGTCGCGGAGATCGCGGAGCGGGCGTCGCTGTCCCACGGGACCGTGCGCAACTACCTGTCGTCGGCCGCTTCCAAACTCGGCGCGGAGAACCGTCATACGGCAGTGCGTCTCGCACGGGAGCGGGGTTGGGTATAGTTAGCAGCGCGCTTCGGCGCATGCGAACGTAGCTCAGCTGGTAGAGCGCAACCTTGCCAAGGTTGAGGTCGCGAGTTCGAACCTCGTCGTTCGCTCCATGCAAGAAGGCCCCGGTCCTCGTGACCGGGGCCTTCTGCTGTTACGACCAGCGGGTGCCGGTCAGGAGCTCGTACGCGTCCAGGTACTTCGCCCGGGTCGCGTCGACGATCCCCTGCGGCAGTGCCGGGGGCGGCTGCTCGCTGTGCCGGTCCCAGCCGGAAGCCGCCGACGTCAGCCAGTCACGTACGAACTGCTTGTCGTACGAGGGCTGCGCCTTGCCCGGCTTCCAGGTCGCGGCGGGCCAGAACCGCGAGGAGTCCGGGGTCAGCACCTCGTCCGCGATGATCAGTTCCTCGCCGCCGTCCGCGGTCGGTGCGAAGCCGAATTCGAACTTCGTGTCGGCGAGGATGATCCCGCGCTCGCGCGCGATGTCCCGGGCGCGCCCGTATACGGCGAGTGTCGTCTGCCGCAGTGCGGCAGCCGTCTCGGCGCCGACCTCGCGGGCGACCTCCTCGTACGACACGTTCTCGTCGTGGTCCCCGACCGCGGCCTTGGTGGCGGGCGTGAAGATCGGCGCCGGGAGCTCGGAGCCGTCGACGAGCCCCTCGGGAAGCGCGAGGCCGCAGACCGTACGCGTCGCGTTGTACTCGACCAGACCGGATCCGGTCAGATAGCCCCGGGCGACGCACTCGACCGGGACCATCCGCAGCGACCTGCAGATCAGCGTGCGGCCCGCCCAGTCGGCGGGGGCTCCGGCGGGGAGCTCCGCGGACAGGACGTGATTGGGCACGAGGTCGGCGAACTGGTCGAACCACCACAGCGACAGCTGGGTGAGTACCCGCCCCTTGTCCGGGATCTCGGTGGGCAGGACCCAGTCGTACGCGGACATACGGTCGCTGGCGACCATGACGAGGTCGCCCGCCTCGTTCCGGTACAGGTCGCGCACCTTGCCCGTATGCAGGTGGGTGAGCCCCGGTACCTGCACGGGCTCGGGCTTTTCTACGAAACCGGACACGCTGCCTCCGCGTAGGTTGATCCAGGAGTCGCTCCGATTGTCCCGCATGCGAACGGGCTACGACGCCACGGGTCCGCCACGGACCCGACCCGGGGCATGGCGCGGGTCCGCCACGGGCCCGTCCCGGGCCATGGCGAGGGCGGGGAGGTCACTCAGTCGCGCTTGCAGATCCGGTCGAGCAGGTTGGCCGTGGCCCGCTGGATGCGGGTGTCCACATGGCCCGGGCGGTCCAGCGCCGGTGACCAGGCGAAGGTGCCCGACGCGAAGACGAGCGCGCCGGACGGGGCCCGGTACAGCGAGGTCTCCTGATGCCGGGTGGCCCCGTCGCCGTCCCGGTAGGGGGAGTGCGCGAGCAGCATGCGGTTCTCGTGCTCGGGCAGCGACGTACGCGGGAAGTAGCGGTCGGCCTCGCCGGCGACCAGCCCGTCGATCTCGTCGCCCTCGGCCGCTCCGGTGGCCTCCCAGAGCCAGTGCTCGGCGTTGCGGACGACCAGGGGGTGGGCTTCGGGGACCCGGCCCGCGTACTGGATGCCGAGCAGCTGCTGTTCGGCACGGTCGACCTCGCGCCACAGCGCGGACTTGCCCGGGCCGCTGCGCTTGCGGCAGGTCAGGAGGCGGTCGGGGACGCCCGAGGGGGACGGGGAGAGGCCGACCTGCCAGTACATGGTGTTGGCGGAGAGAAAGACGAGGGAGGTGCCGGTGTCGCGGGCGCGCTCGGCGGTACGGCGCATGGGCACCGACCAGTACTCGTCGTGTCCTGGGAAGACGAGGCCCCGGTAGCGGCTGGGGTCGACGCGCCCGGCATGCAGATCGCGGGCGTCGGCGTACGCGAGGTCGTAGCCGTAGCGCTCGGCCCAGCGGATGAAGTCGTAGGCGTGGCCGACGTGCAGGGGGAGGCCCGCGCCCGCGTAGGGGCGGTCGAAGGAGATGGTGACAGCGGCGTCCTCCTCGCCCAGCAGCCTGCCCTGTTCGTCCCAGGCGTGATAGAGGCTGGCCCCCGTACGGCCGTCCTCCGGGTAGAGGTTGTACGCCTGCCAGGTGATGTCCGGGAGCAGGAGCAGCAGATCCGCGGGATGGTCGTCGCGGACCGTGAAAGGGATGTGGGAGCGGTAGCCGTCGGCGGTGGTGAGGACCGCGACGTACGCACCGACCGACCAGTAGCCGGGGATCTGCAGACGCCAGGACAGCCACCAGTGATGGCAGGAGACCGTGCGGTCGGCGGCGAGCGGGGGCGGCTGGACGATGCCGGACAGCCGGGGACTCGTGGTGATCTTGGCGGCGCCGTCCCCCGCGTAGTGGCCGATGCGGTAGATGTCGACGGAGAACTGCTGGGGCGGGTCCACCGTGATGTGGAAATCGATCGCCTCGCCGGGTGCCGCGGCGCCCGGTGACACGAAGCCCTTGATCTGGCGGTGCACATCGTCGGCCGTACGCGTGCCGCCACCGGCCCCGCCGCGGCCCAGGTCGGGGTCGGCGTACCAGGGGACGACCTGACCGGTGTCGTCGAAGTAGTTCTCGCTGCCTCGCAGCCACGGCAGCGGGCCCTGCCCGAAGGGGTCGCTCACCGCGTGCGCGAGGGCACCCGATTCCCATCGCCGGATCTGCTCGGCCCCCATACCGCTCCCCTGCCTCATCCCCCGGACAACACTGGTGCGCCGGATGTCAGCGCCGGTCCCCAGCACATCACATAACGCATGCACTCCGTCACCGTTCGTCGCGAATTGACGTGAACGGAACGCAATCTTCCGGATGTTGGAGGCGTGGGGGACGCAAGGGGCACAGGGTGTACGGGAATCCAGGGCGTACGGGGCCGTCCCACCACCCGGATCTCCGGCCGCCCCTCACACCAGCCGTACGGGCTTGTCGGTGCGGACGCCCACCCCGGAGAGCCAGGAACGCAGGGGCTCCGCATCGCCGTCCTCGACGAGGCTGAGGACGGGAGCACCCAGGTCCGACCTGCGTCCGCCGTCGACCAGCAGCGCCGGTCCGTCGAGCCAGTCGAGGCCGGGCGCCGCCCCCGCCGTGTCCACGGCGGCGCAGCAGACCATCGCCACGACATGATCGGCCAGCAGCTCGGTGCCCGTACGCGGCGGCTGGAGCGGGAAGAGCGGCAGGGGCACGGGGCCCCAGAGGTCGAGGGGGTCCTGATCCGCTCCGGGCTGCGCACCGTCCGCCGGGCCGCCGCCCCGGGCCGGCGCCGCCGCCCCGTCGCGGGCCACGGCGGCACTTATCCCGGCGGCGAGCTCCTCGGCATTTCCGCCAGGTGCTGCCAGATGGTCGATGACACGGGCCAGGGTGGGCACCGCGGTGCCGGCCGGCTCGGCGGCCGAGGCACGGTGCACCCCCACGGACACGCTCGTGGACACGCCCAAGGAGTCGAGCACACGGTGGAGCCGGGCCGCCTCGGTACGCCACTTCCGGTCGACGACCTCTTCCGGATACTGCTGCCAGTCGACCGGGGACCAGTCGGGGCCACTCTCTGCGGGGCCACCGTGGAAGAGCCGCGCGGCCAGCAGGGAAGCGGCTTCGTCGGCCACGCCCGGCTCCTCCAGGAGATCGCACGCAGGGCGCTCCCCGAGCCGGGAGGTGAAGCCCTCCGCCAGCCGGTCGCGCCGGGAGAGCTCGGTGAGCGCGGAGACGACACCGGCGTCGAGCCGGGAGGGCCAGCGGCCCATCCGCCAGGCGGGCAGAGCGACCCGGGTCAGCAGGCGGTCCCAGCCCGCGTAGGCGAGGCCGACCTGCTCCTGGGCGACGATCCGCAGTCCGTAGTCCACCCCCTGGGCGCGCACCGACGCGGCGACGGCGACGCAGCGCTCCATCTCGGCCGCATGACCGCGACAACCGCGCAACAGCATCCTGGCGATCCAGCCGACGAAGACGGCCGGCACCCTGCTCACGACCGCCTGGCCGGGTGCGGAGGCGTCGGCAACCGCGGCGTCCAGTCCGCGTACGAAACGGCGGGCAGCGGCTATGTCGGGGTGCGCGGACGGTCCGGTCCCCGCGACGACCGGCGCAAGCACCGCCCGCAGCTCGGCGACCCGCATCCACCACAGGAAGGGCGAACCGATCACCAGCACGGGCGCGGCAGGCACCCGCCGGCCGCGCCGGTCGGCCGACAGCCCCTTGGCCAGATCCGTCGCCCTCGGCTGGGCGGCGGGGTGCGTACGGTCCTCCAGCCAGCTGTCGCAGTCCGGCGTCAGCGCTATCGCGGAGGGCGCCGGGACGTCGAGCCGGTCGGCCAGGTCGCGGACCAGCCGGTAGAGATCGGGAGCCGCCTCCTCGGCGAGAGGAACCGTCGGGCTGACCGCGGGCCGCGCCCGCGCCACCGCGGCGGCAACCGCGACGGCGAGCAGCAGCACGACGACGGCGCAGGCCGTCACCCCCCAGCGCACCGTGTCCCACGCACCGCCGCTGATGCGGCCCTGGGCGCCCGCGACGAGCAGCACGACTGCCGCGGCCGCAGGCAGGATGGCCACGGCCACGGCTCTGCTGCGGATCCGCAGCAGAGCCAGGGCACGGGCACGCGCTGAGTGCGCACCCAGCTCCTCAACCGAACCGGTACCGGACACAGCCTTGCGTCACCCCCTCTGCCCCCGCGACGGTGTTGGTCACTCCCCCACTGTGGCACCCACCACTGACATCGCAATGCCGGTGGGCCAAGTGCCGGAACGCTTGCGCCGCACCCTAGTTGGGGCCCCGGCGGGCGTCATCCGGATGGCCCAGTCGTCACCCGATGGAATGGCTTTGGGCAAAGCTGCTGACGCGCCGGTGCACATGGGTCCGCTGTTACCGGTGGCGCGCTGCCGGACCGGTTTCGGCGCTCTGCCGGACCCGTCGAGCGCTCTTCGTGCCGGCGCCCGGCGCTCCGCAGGCGTGGCCGGACATGTCCGTGCCCGGCCACTCCGGGAAGTGGCCGGGCACGGACGGCGGCACGGAAGCACGTGGGACATGGGGAGCACGTGGAGACGGAGACTCCCGAAGCCGAAGGGCCTCAGGCCTCCTCGGCAGCCTTGCGGGCGATGTCCGTGCGGTGCTGGGAGCCGTCGAGCCGGATCCGGCCGAGGGCCGTGTAGGCGCGCTCACGGGCCAGCGAGAGGTCCGAGCCGGTCGCCGTGACGGAGAGCACGCGCCCCCCGGCGCTGACGACCGCGTCGCCGTCCTGCCGGGTACCGGCGTGCAGGACGAACGCGTGCGGTGCATCCTTCGCCGCCACATCCGCGAGACCCTCGATCGGGTCACCCGTGCGGGGTGTGCCCGGATAGTTGTGCGAGGCGATGACCACGGTGACGGCCGCGTCGTCGCGCCAGTTCAGCGGGGGTACGAGGTCCAGGGTGCCGTTCGCCGAACCGAGCAGGACACCTGCGAGCGGCGTCTTCAGCCGGGCCAGGACCACCTGGGTCTCCGGGTCCCCGAAGCGGGCGTTGAACTCGATGACCCGTACCCCGCGGGAGGTGATCGCGAGGCCCGCGTACAGCAGCCCGGAGAAGGGCGTACCGCGGCGGCGGAGCTCGTCGACGGTCGGCTGGAGGACGGTCTCCATGACCTCGTCGACCAGCTTCGGGTCGGCCCACGGAAGCGGGGAGTACGCGCCCATGCCACCGGTGTTCGGGCCCTCGTCGCCGTCCAGGGCGCGCTTGAAGTCCTGGGCGGGCTGCAGCGGCACAACCGTGGTGCCGTCGGTGATCGCGAAGAGGCTCACCTCGGGACCGTCGAGGAACTCCTCGATGACCACACGGTCGCAGGCGAGCGCGTGGGCGCGGGCCGCTTCGACGTCGTCGGTGACGACGACGCCCTTGCCGGCCGCGAGACCGTCGTCCTTGACGACGTACGGGGCTCCGAAGGCGTCGAGGGCCTCGTCGATCTCGGCAGACGTCGTGCAGACGTAGCTGAGGGCGGTCGGGACGTTGGCGCCGGCCATGACGTCCTTGGCGAACGCCTTGGAACCCTCCAGTCGGGCCGCCTCGCGCGAGGGGCCGAAGCAGGGGATGCCGGCCGCGCGCACTGCGTCGGCGACCCCGGCGACAAGCGGTGCCTCCGGGCCGACGACCACCAGCTCGGCGCCCAGCTCGGTGGCGAGGCGCGCGACGGCTTCGCCGTCGAGTGCGTCGACCGGGTGCAGTTCGGCCACCTCTGCGATTCCGGCGTTGCCGGGGGCGCAGTACAGAGCGGTGACATCGGGGTCGAGGGAGAGAGAGCGGCACAGGGCGTGTTCGCGGGCGCCGCCGCCGATGACGAGGACCTTCACGGGTGCAGCCTAACCGCCGGGGGCCGGACGCCATGACGGGCGCCGCTCCGTGGACACGGTCCGCGGCGCGGGCCCCTACTCGTTGGTGAACTCCTCGACGACCGTCGCTCCCAGCTCGCGGACGATCAGATCGTGCCCGGAGAGCGCGGAGTCGACCAGATCCGGATCGTCGGCCTCCGGGGTGTCGTCCTCGGGGGCGACCGAACGCGGCGGCTCGGGAGCGGCCCTGGAGTACGCCTGCTCGGGAGCTGGCCCTGAGTACGCCTGCTCGGACTGCCCGGACTGCTGAGACGGGGACGAGGGCTGCTGGGCGGGCGGCGGAGGCTGCTGGGCCGGGGCCGGCTCGTACGACTGCGTCTGCGGGGCGGCCGGGGGCTGGTAGGGAGCAGCCGGGGGGCGGCCACCGCCGCCACCGGTCTGCGGGGGCATGCCTCCGCCACCTCCGCCACCCGACGGGTCGACGACCGCCTCGACCCGCCACTGGGCGTTGAACCGCTCGGCAAGAGCCTGCTTCAGCACCTCTTCGCTGCCGCTGCTCGCGAAGTTGTCCCGGGCACCCGCGCTGAGGAAGCCGATCTGCAGCGTGGTGCCGTCGAAGCCGGTGACCTGGGCGTTCTGGCTGAGCAGGATCCAGGTGAACCGGCGGCGGTTCTTCACGGCCTCCAGGATGTCCGGCCACATGTTCCGTACCTGGCCTGCACCCTGCACCATGTCCTGCCCACCCGCCGCCGGCGCGGCGGAGGCAGCGGGGACGGGGGCGGCGGCGGAGGCCGGGGGGGCTGCCTGTGGAGGCGGTGTCTGACCGGGCGCGGACGCGGTCGGCCAGCCCCCGGGACGACGCGCCGCCTCCGCTCCGGCACCACCAGCTGTTCCCGCTCCTGCGGCGGCGGGCCAGGCCCCAGGCCGCTGACCGGCGGCCGGCGCTTCTGCGGGGGGTGCTTCCGCGGGGGCCTGCTGGACCTGCGGCGCGGCAGGCGAAGCCTCCGGGACGACGGGGGCGGCGACGGGGGCGGCTGCAGGGCCGCCGTCGGGCGCCTCGCCACGTACCGCCGCACGAGCTGGGGCGGGGCCGCCGGGCAGTCCGCCACCGGCCGGCGCATGCGCCTCCGGCCCGGGTACGTACCCCACGGCGGGGCCCGCGCCGGCCGTAGCAAAGGACACGCCGCGCTCCAACCGGTCCAGCCGGGCCTGGAGCGAGCGCTCGTCGTCGAAGGCTGCGGGCAGCAGCACCCGGGCGCAGATCAGCTCCACCTGAAGCCGCGGCGAGGTCGCCCCGCGCATTTCCGTGAGCCCCTCGTTGACCAGATCGGCGGCGCGGCTCAGCTCTGCGGCACCGAAGACGGACGCCTGGGCCTGCATCCGCTCGACCACGTCGGCAGGCGCGTCGATGAGCCCCTTGTCGCCCGCGTCCGGCACGGCGGCCAGGATCACCAGGTCGCGCAGCCGCTCCAGCAGATCGGCGACGAAGCGCCGCGGGTCGTTGCCGCCCTCGATCACCCGGTCCACGACCTCGAAGGCCGCCGCCCCGTCGCCCGCGGCGAAAGCGTCGACGACGGAGTCCAGCAGGGACCCGTCCGTGTAGCCGAGCAGCGAGGTCGCCATGGCGTATGTCACACCGTCATCGCCCGCGCCGGCCAGCAACTGGTCCATGACGGACATCGAGTCACGCACGGATCCCGCACCCGCACGCACGACGAGGGGCAGCACACCGTCCTCGACGAAGCTGTTCTCCTTGCCGCACACCTCGGCGAGATAGCCGCGCAGCGTCCCGGGCGGAACCAGCCGGAACGGGTAGTGGTGGGTACGCGACCGGATGGTGCCGATGACCTTCTCGGGCTCAGTGGTCGCAAAGATGAACTTGAGATGCTCCGGAGGCTCCTCGACCACCTTCAGCAGGGCGTTGAACCCTGCCGGGGTGACCATGTGCGCCTCGTCGATGATGTAGATCTTGTACCGGCTCGACGCGGGCCCGAAGAACGCCTTTTCTCGCAGGTCACGGGCGTCGTCCACGCCACCGTGGGAGGCGGCGTCGATCTCGATCACATCGATCGAACCCGGTCCGTTGCGCGCCAGGTCCTGGCAGGACTGGCACTCCCCGCACGGCGTCGGCGTCGGCCCCTGCTCGCAGTTCAGACAGCGGGCAAGGATGCGCGCACTCGTCGTCTTTCCACAGCCGCGCGGCCCGCTGAACAGGTACGCGTGATTGACCCGGTTGTTCCGCAGGGCCTGCTGCAGCGGGTCAGTGACATGCTCCTGACCGATGACCTCGGCGAAGGACTCGGGGCGATAGCGGCGGTACAGCGCAAGGGACGACACACATACGAGGTTATCGGGGCGGACTGACAACCGGCCCCGCTCCGGGCGCACGACCGGCGGGACACCACACCCCCGGACACGCAAGGGCCCCCCACGCACCCGCCAGAGCCAACCTACCCTTGCTGCCTTCCGGCCCTGGGGGAGTTCAGTCAGATAGCGCCACGTGAGGGGCTGACGCCCACCTTAACCGATCCCCGCCCCCCGAAGTCCACCCACCCGGCTCCCCAGGTCCGCTCCGGGAGCACTCGGAACGATCTCCGGGGGAACGTGTTCGCGAGCACTCCCCAACGTCTTGTATTGTTTGCGGCGGAGGATTCGCCTAGTGGCCTAGGGCGCACGCTTGGAAAGCGTGTTGGGGGCAACCCCTCACGAGTTCGAATCTCGTATCCTCCGCCATTGCTCTCACCGGGCAATACGTCGAAGGGCCCCATCGTTCGCGATGGGGCCCTTCGGCGTTGCCCGTCTCAGTTTCCGTCTCACTTCGGTTCTGCGGAGCTCGCTAGCTGCTCGGGCTCGACCACCCCGCTCCCCTGCTCCGAGTCGCCCCAGAGCGCGTCACCGACCTGCTCCGCGACGTTCTTCAGCATCGGACCGGTCACGTGCACGTACCGAGCGCGCATCCGAGCCGAACCGCCCGGCTCCCATCCCATGATGGCGTCCACGACCACATCGGGGCCCCCGAGCAGGAGCAGCACCGTCCCGGCGGTGTGCCGAGCGTCATGCAGCCGCCCGTCCCGTACACCGGCGTCCCCGAGTAGCTGCTTCCACCGGTGGTAGTTGGTGTGGGGATGAGCGGCCCACCGGTCGGCTGCGCGAAGACGTAGCCCTTCTCCTCCCACAGGTCTCCTGATCAGCGGCACCGGGAGCCCGATCGTCCGGCGGCGGCACGAGACTTGGTCTTCTTGAACTCCCGCCCGGTCTGCTTTCGCTTCGGGCAGCAACCGGGCTTCCGCTCGCATGTCTCGCCACACCCGTGAGCGCTGTTCCGGAGCTTCGACGCTTCCAGGAGGAGAATCTCCTCCGTCGTGTACGGCTCGATCTCCTCCTCATCGAGGCTCGGCGCCTTGGCGATCTCGGCGACGTTCTTCGTGATGCGCCCCCGACGTACCGCCTCGCTCAGTGCGACCCGGATCGTCCGGTGCGCGTGATGCGCAATACCGGCAGCTCTGCCGTTCTTCTCCACGCGCTCGTAGAAGTCTTCGTGGTGTTCCGGCTCCAGACGCTCCAGCTTGTGGGCACCGAGTCCGGGGCACGAGGTAGACCCTGATGTCCACCTCGTATCCGTCGAAGCTTTCCTCACGGAGTACTTCCTCGGGATCCTCTCTTGCCGCACTGCAGCGGGGCTGGCCTCGCTGCTCAGGCGGTACAGAGCCCTGAAGCGGTAGATGCCTCGCGTCCTGAGGCGTTCCCCGACGGTGCCAGAACGAGAGGGGAACAGGGGCAGCCGTCGTCATGGCAGCGCCTCTCCGCCGCACCGTAGGCTTCAGCGTCATCCTGCGGCGGGAAGGCGCCTTGGCAAGCTCGTAGGCGCCACGCTCAAAGCCGCCCTCTTGGAGTTGAGAGGGGTGCGGTCTTTACAGCCGGACGAAGACGACTTCCGTGTCCACCGGGGTTGCGAGGGTGAACCCAAGGGGTTCACCTGGCAGGACTATGCGACCTCATCGTGCGGACACAACCAGCTCGAAGCCCCCTCGCCCTGGTCTGGGACAACCCGCGTTCCCGCCTCATGCCGCAGGCGAAGGAGTTCATCGCCGCGAACGAGAGCTGGCTGACCGTCTTCCAATTCCCCGCCTGCGCACCCGACCTCACCCCGCGAGAGGGCATCTGGTCCCTGGTTCCGTCGGCACTGTGAGCCGTCGGTTCCGAAGGGCTGGTGTTCGGCCTTTCTGCCCCGGCACGGACCGGATCAGTCGACGCTCCGTAGGTGGGAAAATGCCGGGCCTGCACGGTGGCCCGGGTAGCATTCCATGCCATTGCGGTATGGACTGGAGTTCTGGCTGTTTGCTCGCCAATCGGATTGGATCACCGTACAAAGAGCTCCTCACCACAACCCCACAAGGAAAGCGAGCCCAGATGGAAAGTCAGCCGATTCTATTGTTTGACGGAGACTGCGGTTTTTGTGGCAGAACAATCGAGATGGCTAGACGTGTAATCCAACCGCGCGTCCAATTCGCCCCCTGGCAGTATGCCGACCTCGCCGCCCTGGGTGTCACCGAAGATAGAGCCGACCGCGAGGTCCTTTGGATCAGCCCGATCGGCGGCAAAGTGTACGGCGGACCGCGCGCCCTGTCCGCCATGCTGATGTCTGGACGAAAGCGCTGGAGGTGGCTCGGGATTGTTCTCAGGATGCCGCCCGTCAACTGGATGGCAGGTGGCGTCTACCGGGTTGTCGCAATGAACCGCCATCGCCTTCCGGGCGGCACAATCACCTGCTCCCTCCCGGCCCGTATGCGTCACGAGCCGGACAGACACATTTGATCGGCTGGCGAGCCCATCAAAGAGATGCGCCCTGTCAGGGGTCGCTGGTGGTCGTAGCGATCCCTGACACCAAACCCGGCCAGGAGGCTGGGCTTCAGTACTCCAGCTGCAGACCGTGATCTTCAAGTTGAGGATGCGGCTGTCGCCGGTAACGACTGGTCTGTGATCGTGCCTGATGGCGACGTCGCCAGTGGGACCAGCCGAGTCGGCTGGCCAGGCCGTGGAGAGGCTGGTCCGCGAGGATCGCCCCCACCCCGGAGCACAGTTGCGGTTCACCGACGCCGACGGGCTGAGGCTCACCGCGTTCGCCACCAGCACCATCGACCTTCCGATCGCCGCACTCGAACTGCGACACCGCCAACGCGCACGCGTCGAGGACCGCATCCGAAACGCCCGCGCCACCGGCCTGCGCAACCTGCCCCTGCACGAGACGGCGCAGAACCAGATCTGGCTGGAGATCGTGCAGATCGCTCTCGACCTGCTGGCCTGGATGCCCATGCTCGCCTTGTCCGGCGAAACCCGCAGGTGGGAACCTCGCCGACTGAGGCTTCGCCTCTTCTCCGCCGCCGCCCAGCTCGTCACGACCGCCCGCCGCCGGCACCTGAGATTCACCCGACACTGGCCCTGGACCGACGTGATCACCCACGCCCTGGCACGACTCGAAGCACTCCCCGCCCCCGGCTGACCAGCCAATCTCCGCCCCGGCGAACAGCACCACCCCGACCGGATCCGTGGAACCCGGCGCCCACCCGACGCGACAGCCGGACCGTCGGTCTGCCCACCACCGGGCCGAACAACCGAAACGGCCCGCCATAGAAACCGACGGGCCGTCACGAAAGATCGAGGCTGGAGATCATTTTCTCCTGATACTCGACACCTCATCAGTCACGAAGGGCAGTTTCTGACCCTCTTGTTTCTCATTGGGCCCTTACGTGGGTGCCGCTTCGGCGTGCGAGCGGGCTTGTTGGGATGAGACAGGAGCAAAGATGGTGAGCACGAAATTTCATCGCTTACTGCTGCCCCACGCGCCAAACATGCATCTTGCGCACCAGGCTCCACAGTTCGGCAGCGACCATCACAGGATGAAACCTGCTAAGGAGAAAAGCGACCTTTTAGTGAGCGCTTCCGTTCATCGCGGGGCCATGAGGAGCGACGGGCTCGGCCTGCGGGTTTGTTTCGCCGGCCGGACCGGGCTGGGACGGTACTGCGGCGGGCACTGTCCCTGGCGGGGCTCCCGCTCCCGTGGCACTGGTGCGCTTGACGGCGCGCCACCCCACCCGTCCCACGGCGCGGTAGAAGCGGTCCGGCAGGAACACGGCATCAGCGACGATCATCGCGCCACTGAAGAGCGGCAGTCCCATGAGCACCGCGATATTCACGTGCATGCCCAGCAGCAAGACTAGGACCGGGTATTTGAGCCTGCCGAACAGGACGAACGGAAAGGCAACCTGAACCAGCACCGTCAGATAGCCGACGACGGCAAGCAGCACCTGATGACCGTCGATCATCTGCGACAACTCAGGCCATGGCCGGAACAGGTCGATGTTCAGGATGTAGTGGAGGGCAGTGCCGTCGCCCCACTTGAGGCCCTGCACCTTGTACAGGCCTGCGCATCCGTAGAGGAAACAGACCTGGGCTGCGATGACGAACATGCCGCAGTTGTGCAGCACGGTGATCACGGTGGTGCGGGCGTTGCCGAGTTGGTGTCGGAGACCGCCGCCGTGCGGGCCTGCCATCTTGCCCACTGAAGCCTGGAGCCGGGTCCTGCGCGCGTCAAGGGACCAGCGTCGGCCGCACGCGGTGAAGATGAGGTAGACGGCCATGAGGACCATGAGATTGTCCCCGCCGTCCGCCATGAAGATCGCCTTGGCGTGGAACGACACCACCACGACCGCGAACAGCACGGACACCGCCCGAGTCCGCCAGCCCAGCACGAACAGCGCACACGTGACGAGAGCCACGGTGTAGCACGCCTCGAAGTACACCCGACTGTCGGACAGGGTGAGGACGCTGGCCCACCCACTCTGATCGAACATCTGTCTGGCTAGCTCGGGTGTCCACGGTGAACCGGGGCCCCACATCTCGTCGCGGTGTGGGTACTCGCGAAGCAGGAAGACGAGATAGAGCAGCCCGTACCCAATGCGCAGCATCGCCGCCGCGTAGAGGGAGACCGGCCGCTCGGTCAGGAGGACGAGGAACGCATGGATCCGGTCGAAGACGCGCTGCGGCACACGTACACCCGCCCGCTCGGTGGTGTTTCGGGACGCTGAGGGCGCCACGACCGACGCCTGCTCAGTCCGTTCCACGCGAGGCCACCTTCCACCAGGGCAGATACCGAGTTTGGCCCCGCTCCGGTGCCGCTGCGGCACGGAATCCGCCCGCTTCGCGTGGCGCCGCGATAGGCAGCGTGATCACCCGTAGCTGGATGGAGTCGAAGGTGCCGCCACGTTGGGCGGCGACGCGGTCCGCTGCGATGTTGCGCAGATACTTCTGAATCATCAAAGCCCGCTCCGTGCGCGGCTGGTCGTCGCTGCCGTGCGTTTTGAGGTAAGAATTCCAAGCTTGGCGCAGGATGTTCTGTGCTGTATGGCTCGGGAAGACGTTGTGCTTGACGGCGGAATCGTCTATGGCACTCAGACTGACCCAGTCGCTCACCTGTGTGGTGCCGTCAGGTGCTGTCTGCCTGGCCCTCGCCGAGATCTGCCGGTTGACCGACTGCGGATTCGGGGCGAAGAGCCGCCAGTTTTGCTCGAAGACGGGCCGGACCCACGCGTTGGTCTGTTGGCTGTACGCCTTCGAGATGGCGTTCGGGGGCGCCACGTACAGAAACACCAGAAGCACATGGACCAGGGTCGCTGCCAGACACAAGGCCACCGCGGCTCCCGTCACCGCGGTCAGCAGGCGCGGTGGCCCTGAAATGCCACGAGCCCCGCGTGACCCTCCGCCCCCGGCCTTCGCGGCCGGCTCAAGCCCGGTCCGTTGCGATTCCTTCATCTTCGTCGACTCAGCGCCGCCCAGCACGGCCCCACCCAGTCCTTCCCATCCCGACTGCTCGCACCTGCTTCTCCTGCTTCCGCGGGTGACGCGCGACGGCATCGACGACGATCCACCGCGCGCCACCCGTATTACTCGCGTGTCGGAGCGCACCCACCCATGCGCGCGCTCCGACTAAGGGACCTACGCGCGACTCACTGCTCCCAGCGAACCGCGAGGGAGGAATTCACTCTTAGGCAAAGTGGGGCAGCTTGGACTGCCACTTGTCGTTGCCCGGCAGCTCCCACTCGTCGTGGTGGCCGTCCTTCCCCTGCTTGCCGTGGTGGCCGTCCTTCCCCTGCTTGTCGTGGTGGCCGTTCCCCGGCTTGCCCGGCTTCCCCGGCTTGCCGTGGCAGTCGCAGTCTCCGTGTCCGCCCGTGGCATCGCCCGTCGCAGCATCGCCCGTCGCAGCATCGCCCGTCGCAGCATCGCCCGTCGCAGCATCGCCCGTCGCAGCATCGCCCGTCGCAGCATCGCCCGTCGCAGCGTCACCCGTCGTGGTGGTGTCGTCGTCACATGTCGGCCTGGTAATCACGTTGTCGTCCAGTGTCACGGCCCCGTTGCGGGCCAACGCTCGGCCCTGGATGGTCGCCCCATTGGTGACACTGATCGAAGTGAGCGCCATGAGGGTACCCACGAAGTTGGAGTCGGTTCCGAGGGTCGCTGATTCATCGGTCACCCAGAACACGTTGCACGCCTGGGCGAGGTTCTGAAGGACCACGCTGCTGGCGGATGCCGTCGTCAGGCCGGCAGGAACCTTGAACACCCACACGGCATCGGGATTGTTTTGTCCGTCCAGGGTCCAGGTCCCGTTGAGCAGGAGCCCGGACGTGACGGCGTAAGTGCCGGGACCTAGCGTAGGACTCACTGGCGCCGCGGAAAGGTTGAATTCCGTAGGCTGTCCGAAGGCGTTGTCATACGCAGTGGCCAGGTCGGCTTTCGCCTGCATCGCCACACCGTCCGCCACGTGGATTGTCCCGCCCGTCACCGTCCCGGGCGGGAATCCCGTAACGGCCGACCCAGGATGTACTCCGAGGTCTCCCGTGACTACGGAGGGGCCCTCGTTGGTGACCGTCGAACCGGCCAGCACCGCGAAGCTTTCTGCAGTACCCAGGGGTACAGCTGTTGCCGCAAGTGCCCGAATAGGCGTCACTGCCACAACGGCAACGGCGACCAGCAGGGTGAGTACCCCCGCGATCCAGGCGGTCATCGTGCGCCGATGCGGCGCATCGGGCATGTTCAGTGTCATCGAGAATCCAACTCCAGTGGGGGGTGGTGACGTCCGGCGTTCCGCGTAAAACGGAATCGCCTCTCCTGTCGGCGGGATATTACACAGATAACCCTTCATAGCTACGATTCACCGGCCGATGTCGCGGAATCCATCCATGTGCATCACGAAAATGTATGACGACCGTTGAGCCGACTGGCTGTCCCTCATCCGTGCGGCGATCCATCGGCGACGCAGTCCACTGACAGTCAATGGAAAAAAGGAGGAGCCGTAGCGCGCACCAGTAATGTTCCTCATCCGGATCGCGCCTAGCACGGAATTGGACGAGTAAGAAGCGAATATCCCCTGGATGGCGCAAGTCGAGAAGCGTCCGCCGAGCCGGGGCCGGATTCCGCTAATCACACATCCCTATCGCCGGGCCCGTTAGCGGGTACTGCGGTTTGCCAAGGTGCCGGGCGAGTGGCGGCCTATCCAGAACACCTTTGGAGGCGTGATTCCATGAGGAACGTGGGCCATGTGTGGGCCAGAGAGGAGATTGGCTACTGCGAGCGGCGCCTCTCTGCCCAGGTCGGAGCGCCACAGAGGCTTGAGACGCTGCGCTCTTGAAAACCGCCTCGTGCCCGTTCGCGCCTGCGGCGCGTCTCGACGGACGCGGGTCGCTCCCCCTGTGCAGCTCCGGATTGGCCTTCGGCCGGCCGCACACGTTCTCTCGATGCGCTGATCAGGGTGAACCGCTGCGGCTGGGACCGTCCGCTGCACGGCTCGGTGGCGCATACGCCAGGGCGCGCCATGCAAGGAGTATCTCCATGAGTTTGACGCCTCTGCAGCACCCTCTGTCAAGCACCCTGAAGGGGCCATGGACAGCGGTTGTGGTCATCGTGCTTGTCGTCTGGCGCGTACCGCCCGAGCTGGTTGTGACGGTGCTGCCGTTGCTGGCTGGGGTGGCAGCCCTGCTGTTGGGTCACGCCTCTGGCCGGGCGTTCAGTGGCGCGCGAGGTGCAACAACCTGAGCGGTGTGTCATTGAAGTGGTAGAGCTAGGAAGGACGGCCCGCAGCGGGCGCTGTCTGGGGAACCTTGTTCTCGAGCGGCACCCGCTGATCACGGGGATGCGCCATCCTTGAACCCGGCGCAGGACCGGCTCCGGCCCCGCTGCGGCGTTCCCTGGGCTGACGAGGTGCACCCCACATGAAGTCCCGATCAACGCTGGCGACCTGGCTAGGCAGCCTCGACAGCTCTCGACTGGCACGCGTGCTCGTGACACGGAAGGACATCGTGTCCCCTCCGGAGCCGCGCTCGATGGGGGAGTTGGCGGACCGTCTTCAGCGCCCGGGATCGGTGGCGCTGGCCCTGCCGCTGCTCGCGCTCCCCTACTTGCAGGCGGCCGAGGCGCTGGCGGCGCTCGGGGCACCCGCGTCCCGCGATGCCCTGGCGAAGCTGCTGGGAGCCACGGACGGCGTAGCCACTCGCGAGGTGAACGCTGCGCTGGAGGTGCTGGCCGATCATGCTCTGGTCTGGCCGGATGGCGCGGGGAAGCTCCACATGGCCGCTCCGCTGCAGCAGGCATGGGGCATGCCCCTGGGGCTCGACTCTCCGCTGGAAGAGCTGCTGGCGGGCATGACCTCCGACGAACTGCGCGGCATGCTTGCGGCACTGGGCATCAAGCCGCCCACCACCAAGCCGCAGCGACTGGCCTTCCTGATGGAACACCACAGCGATCCGGAGCTGATCACCGCAGTAGTCGCGAAGGCCCCTGCTGCTGCCCGGAAGCTACTCGAACGCCGAGCGGAGGCTGCGCCGGGCCAGCCGCAGTTGCCCGTGTTCGGCACTACTGGCCTGGGCCTCGAACCGGGTGCGCGATGGGCGCTGGACCGGGGTTTCCTGGTCCAGGACCGTCGCCGCTACGGCCCAGCCCGTATGCCTGCCGAGGTGACGCTCGCATTGCGCGGGCCCGGATGGCACGCCCCGTTCGAGCCCGTCCCGCCATTCGCGCGACTGGTGTCCGTCACCCCGGCGGAGGTGGATCGAGAAGCCTCAGCTGCGGCCACGACCTTCGCGGCCCGTGCCGTCTCGGTTCTTTCAGCCTGCTCGGCGACTGCGCCAACCCGGCTGAAGTCCGGCGGGATCGGGGCGCGTGAACTGGCCCGGATCGGAAAGGCCGCCCAGGCCGACGACGCGGTCGTACGCCTGACCCTGGAGACCTCGTACGCTGCCGGGCTGCTGGGCCGGGATGGCGATCGTGTAGCACCCACCGAGGCATACGACGCCTGGGCGGAACAGGAACCTTCGGAGCAGTTCGCTGTACTGCTCCAGGCATGGCGCAACCTGCCGCGCACCCCCACCCAGGCACGCGACGAGGACAACAAGGCGCTCCCCTCCCTTGCGGGAGCACCTCCTTGCAACGGCTGCGTGCAGGCCCGCCACGGGCTGCTGGCCGCAGCCGGACAGCTCCCGGCGGGGCAAGGCGTGACGGTCGCCTCGGATCTGGGACCCCTGATCGGCTGGCACCGCCCACTCGCCGATTGGTCGCCCCAGGACGGTGCACCATTCACCGCCGTGCTCCATGAGGCCGAACTCCTCGGCGTACTCTCTCGTGGCGTCCTGTCCCCCCTCGGCACCCAGCTGCTGACCGACGACACACAAGAGCTGAGCCCCATCTGCCGACGGCTGCTGCCTCCGGCCAGCGGAACAGCACGGATCGGCGCCGACCTCACCGCCGTCGTCACCGGGACACCGTCTGTGCGAATCGCAGCGCTCCTGGACTGCGTCGCCGACCGGGAAACCAGCGGCACGGCGTCGGTGTGGCGGTTCAGCGCCAGCAGCATCCGCCGGGCCCTGGACGCCGGCCGCGTCCCCGACGGCATCACCGCCGACCTGTCAGCTGCCGTCACCGGACCCCTGCCGCAGCCGCTGTCGTACCTGATCGCCGACACCGCGCGCAGCCACGGCCGTGTGCGCATCGCCCCTGCCGCCTGCGTCATCCACGGCGACGAGCCCGCGCTCCTGGCCGAGCTCGCCGCCCACCGCAAGCTCGCCAAGCTCGGACTACGACAGCTGGCGCCGACGGTGCTGGTCGGCCGCAGCCCGATCGACACGACTCTCGCCGCGCTCCGAGCCGAGGGATATGCCCCTGTCGCCGAGACGGTCGAGGGCACGGTACGCATCGACAGAACGCGGCCTCGGCGGGCCACCACTCCCGTTCCGGCCCCGCGCGGCACCGGCGGAAAGGACAGCCGCCGGATGGCCCTCGCAGCGAAGGCACCGGCCGCCGTCGACCCGAACACTTTGGCGACCCGACTACTGGCCGCCCCGCCGGGTCCCCCCGAACCCATGCCGTTCGACGGAGGACCCTTCGGCACGGACACCGAGGAGATCGTCGCAGGGTGGGCGAAACGACTGCCCTACAGCGATGTCCGCCAGCTCGCCCACGCCATCGACACCGGCCAGGCCATCACCGTCGAGTACGTCGCCACTGCGGGCAACCGGACCGTGCGCACCCTCAGCCGCCTCGCACTCGACCCGCCCTACGTCGAAGCCTGGTGCCACCTGCGGGACGCTGAACGCATCTTCACCCTCTCCCGCATTTACAGTGTCATGCTCGAACAAGAAGGAAGATGGTAGCGATGACGATAGTATCCCTTTCGATACTGTCGATCACAGGAGTATCCCATGCGTCGTTTCATCGGGCGAGACCGGGAACTGAACCTGCTCCGCAACACCTTCCAAGCGGTTCACGATGCCGCCGGGTCGGCGAAACCAGGCCAATGCATCCTCATGCGGGGTAGGCGCCGGGTCGGTAAGTCCAGCCTCGTCGAGGAGTTCCTCCAGCGCACCGAGACGCCCTACCTCTTCTTCACTGCGGCGGGTGGCACAGCAGAGGACGAACTGACAGAGCTGCTCGACGCCGTCGCAAGATCTACCCTGCCGGGGCGCGAACTGTTCTCGGAGGAGACCCCGGCGCAGTGGAATGCCGCGTTCAGGCTGCTTGCGGAGATCCTGCCGGACGACAGCCCGAGCGTGGTCGTCATCGATGAGGTTCCGTATCTCATGGACCGCATCGACGCATTCGAGGGCATGCTGCAGCGGGCATGGGACCGCCTGCTCAGCCGCAAGCCCGTACTCCTCCTCCTGGTCGGATCCGACCTGTCGATGATGGAGGCGCTGAACAGCTACGACCGCCCCTTCCATCAGCGGGGCCGGGAAATGGTCGTTGGGCCACTGAACCCGGCCGACATCGGCGAGATGCTCGACCTGTCGCCGGCCGCCGCCTTCGACGCAGCCCTGATCACGGGCGGTCTCCCGCTGATCTGTGCGGAGTGGCGGCCCGGAGCGAATGTCTGGGAGTTCCTCCACGACTCACTGGACAACCCGATCTCGGCACTGCTGGTCTCCGCCGAGCGCTCACTGGCCGCGGAGTTTCCGCCGCAGGCAATGAGCAGGGAAGTCCTGCGGGCCATCGGATCCGGAGAACGCACTTTCACCAACATCGCGCGCGCCGCCGGCGGCATCGCCCACACCACGCTCACCCGGGCCACGGACGTCCTGACCGAGAAGCGGGTCGTGGCAGCCGAACTGCCCCTCTCCCTGCGACCGTCGAAGGAACGCCGCTACCGAGTGGCCGACCCCTACCTGCGGTTCTGGCTCGCATTTCTGGATCCGCACATGGCGGAGATCGAGCGGATGCGAGGAGATCTCACTCTGAGCCGGATCAAGGAGCAGTGGACGAGCTGGCGGGGCCGCGCGATCGAGCCCCTGGTCCGGGAATCCCTCGCCCGACTCCTGCCGGACGGGCTTCTGCCCGCCACCCCGGCGATCGGCGGGTACTGGACCCGAAGCAACGATGTCGAGATCGACTTGGTGGGCGCCGACCGGCAACCGGTGGCACAGCAGTTGCTCTTCCTCGGCTCGGTCAAGTGGCTGGAGAACTCCACATTCAACAACCACGACCTGGCCGCGCTGCAGAAGCACCGGGCGGCCATCACCGACGAGCCGCTACCGCTCGTGGCGGTCTCCCGCAACGGGACCAGTTGTTCCGGGCTCCGGGCGGCGTACGGCCCCGAGGAACTGCTCAGCGCCTGGCGCCTGGCGTGAACAGGCACGAAGCCTGAGCGGTAGGCATCGCGGAGATTGCCGACGACGGTCCTGAACCAATCGATCAGCCGACGCCGTCGACTCCTGGCCGCAACCGGGAGCTGCGCCCTCGGAGGAACCCTGCTGACGACTGAGCCTCCTCCGCGCTCTGCCCCACGCACCTCGACGACTCCTGGGCCGTCAAGCCATGCCGAAGTGACGGGAGACTTCTTCGATCGTGAATCGGGCGCGGAGCTTGCAGGCGGAGTTCTGATTGGCGAAGAAGCCGGGTCGCCACAACGCCCTCTCGCGCGGCACAGCCTGCTCCCAGTCGACCGGGACGACCCACTCGCGACGATCCTCCCCGCCCTCTTCGTCCGCTGCACCACCGTGCGGTCGGTAGGAGCCTTTGAGCCCGAGGTCAGCCATCCGCCGGCTCTCGCCGGCAACGGTGAGAACGGCATCCTCGAAGGGCTGCGGCTCGCCTGACACCGTGCCCACGCCTACGTACCCCGCCTTGGGAATGTGGGTGAACACCCGCGCCCCCGGCGGTAGGGAACGGAGAGTGCGCGAGAACCAGTCCCCGCCACCGGCCGACACAAAGCCATGGTTCCGCGCGTCCTCCCAGCTCCGGCCGCCTGGCTCGTCACCGAAGGAGACATACCAGTCCGTGCCGTTCCACGGCTCCTGTTTCCCCCGCCCCTTCGTTCCCGATGGCGGCACCACATCCTCGGCTTCGTCCAGAAGCCAGGTGCGCGCCAGATAGGAGCGCCCATCGTCCTCGAAATAGCGGAAGAACATCACGTTGACGGGGACCCCGTAACCGGATGCCAGGTAGGTGACGATCCGCTCGGTTGCGGCGTCGATCTCGCCCGCGACGACGGTGAGGGTGTGGGTACTGTTCAGCACCTCCGGAGCGCTACCGCCGAAACGCAACGCGAACGCCTCGTCCAGTTCCGTCACCAGACCCTGGCCTCGGGCGTACGTCGCGTAGATCTCCCGCACTTGCTCGTTTCTCAGTTCCTGGACCCATGAGCCGTAGTCGAGGAGCTGCGCCACGACCTCCCGGGGAGTGCGGTCCCGCTTGAGCTCCAGGACATGCAGGCAGCCCTCGGCGTCCATGCCGAGCAAGTCGACGAACTTGCCGTGGTCCGTCTGCACCTGTCGGCCGATCAGCAGGATCGGCCTACCCAGGATTTCAGGATCGGCCTCTATGAGCTTTTCCAACCTCGACTCCAGAGGCATCGGCCGCGTAACCACTCGCACCGGCTTGTCGTCCACCCGCCACAGCCCGAACTCCAGAGGCACCCGGTGCTCCCCACTCGATCCGACAAACGGCATACCTGGACCAGTCAAGCATTCCCTCGAAGACAAGGAGGCCCTGATTGTCAGTACGAAAGGGGAAGGCAGCGGCAAGCGGACAGGACCGTCGGTGCAGTTCTGGTTGCATCCACCCACGTACAGCACCGTTCGGAACCGGGCCATACGTCGACGCCCGAAGTCTCCTTGGGGCTCTTCGGGGCGACTCGGCGGCGACCGCCCGAACCGGTACCGGCTCGACCGGCTTCATCAGGTCGACCAGCACCGGGCCGGGGAGAACGGGCGGGGCATCGGCCGGTGCGACCTCGGCAGGGGGTGGACTCGCGCAGGTCAGGGGTAGACCGATGCACGTTCGTCTCTGCGTTCCTTGATCGGCAATGGCCGTCGGTGTTCCTCGACCACCATCCGCACGACCCGAGACGCGTCACCCTGGTTTCGAGTCTCGCGCTGCCCCCGCCCCGATCAGGGACAGCGAGCCGATCAGTGCCGCTGCCATCACGACGGCGGTGCGTTTGTGGATGCGCAAGTGAACAAACCTCCTCGAACCGGGCGGCCGTTTTCGACCTCCCGGTAAAGGAGCGCTGAGCGGTGGACATGTGTCACTGGGAGGTCGCCGATGCTCCCGGTGTGACATCCGAGCCGGGCCGGGAAGGGGGCCACGGGGAACAGCAGTAGCCGGCAGTGGACACAGACCGCGTCCGTCCATGTCGTCCCGCCGCCGGTCGGAGCCCGACCCGCCCCACCTCGCCCCTGAAGCGGGTGTCGGCCTGCCTGGCTCGCCTCCAAGAGCGTTGCCCACAACTGGGCGTGGGCCATGTGTGGGGCCCCCGAGGCGTCATCGGAGGTCAGTCGCGGCGGATGTGCAGATCAGAGGATGGGACGTTCGCGGATGCAGGCGGTCTTGAAAGCCGTTCCTGTGGCGCCGGCGACCTCGCCCCTTGCCGTGTGCCCAGACTGATGTGTCCCCGTAGTACTGGTCAGCGGTGCATCACGGTGCTGTAGACGTACAGGGCGATCACACCGGCGACACAGGCGAGGATCACCCATGAACCGAAACTGGTGTGTTTCCCACTGGCTTTGGGCCGTGCGGCCTTCCCGGACCGATGGGACCGCCGCGACGCTGCCCGTCCCGGAGCGACCGGCGCCACATCGGCCGCCGCCTCGGCGAGCAGGCGCCGGCAGGTCGCGGCGAGCAAGCCTGTACCGGCGGAGAGGGGCACCACGGCCTCCGAACGCGCCGGAGCGGTGGTGCCGCCGTCCAGGATGCGCCCCGCGCGTACGAGGACCTCGTCCCGGCCGCCCGCCGGAGCGAGGCTGATCCAGCGCCGTACATGCTCACCCCGGATGACCACACCGCCGGACCGCTCCCGGTACACAGTGTGTTCCCGCCACAATATTTCCGCCAACTCCACGGCGGTGCTGCTCAGTTGTGCGCCCACAGCCCCTCCCCCTCCGCCTCGCGGCGAATCGAACAAGCATCGCACTCTAGTGGCAGGCGCAGAGCGGGGGGCCAGCAGCCCCCACCGAGACGGCCCCCTGCGCCGGCCAGGACCGCGCAGGTCCCGGCCCCACCCGGATCGCGACCGTACCGGGCCCGACCAGAACCATCCGGGAGCGCACATGCACCATGTCTCGACGTGAACCAGCTGCGGGTCCACGGCTGTCGGCCGAACGTGCCGGCAGTCTCATTCACCGCCGTTCGCGGCCGTTCAGTCGAAGGGCCCCATCGTTCGCGATGGGGCCCTTCGACGTTGTCCATCTCAGCCCACGGCCTGCCCTTCCGCTGCCGCCGTGACGGGTTCTTCCGGTGCCGATGGCAGGCCACGGAGTCGGCTCACGGGGGACAGGGCGAGCGCGATCAGCACGGCGGCGGATCCGATCGCCGCCACCGTCAACGCGTCCTGGGCGCCGATCCGGCCGGAGAGCAGGCCCGCGGACAGGCCGCCGAGTGCGCCGCCGCCGAACAGCAGGGTGCGGAAGACCGCCGTCATCCGGCCCATCATCGACTGCGGGGTACTGGCCTGACGCAGGCTGACGATGACGACGCCGGCGACGCCGAGCCCGAGGTAGGTGGTGAAGAAGGAGAGGACGAACATCCCCACCATCACCGGCCGGGGGCCGGCGGCCAGGGCGATGAGCGTCGGGCCGATGAGAAGGGCCGACTGGGCGACCAGGTAGACGAGACCGAGCCGGAAGCGCCGGATGACCTTCCGGGAGATCGCCGCGCCGATCAGTCCGCCCACGGAGGCAGTGGCGAAGATGCCGCCGAGGGTCGTCGAGTCCAGGTGCAGGTCGCGCGTTCCGTGCAGCAGGAACATGGTCCATACGGTGACCATGGAGAAGTTGCAGCAGAACCCGATGACCGCAAGGGACCGCAGGACCGGGTTCTTCAGCACCCAGTGCAGGCCGTCCCGGAGTTCGGTGGGCCAGTGCCGTCGTACGGCCGGAGGCTCGGGACGGGGCTCGGGGGTGCGGATGAGCAGCAGCGAGACCAGGGACACCAGATAGGAGAACGCGTCGGCGATCAGCGCCACGGGCGCGGTCAGTGCGCCGACCAGGACACCTGCGAGCCCGGGCCCTGCCACATCGGCCGCCGATGAGCTCACCCCCATCTTGGCGCCGGCTTCGACATAGTGCTCGGGGTCGCGTACGAGAGTGGGTACGTACGACATCCAGCTCACGTCGAACAGCACCGAGGCGACGCCGACGACGCAGGCGATCACCAGCAGCGAGACCATGCTGAGCGCGTCCGTCCAGTACAGGACGGGTACGAGCGCCAGCAGGATCATCCGGACGAGGTTGGCACCGAGCATGATCCGACGCCGCCGGGCCCGGTCCACCCACACCCCGAAGACCAGGGCGAGACCGAGGTACGGGACGAGTTGCAGGAAGCGCAGGACACCGACCTGTTCGTCGGTGGCGTTGAAGGCGGTGATCGCGGTCAGCGGCAGGGCGAGGTTCGTGACCTGGGTGCCGAGGAGCGAGAGCGTCTCCCCGAGCCAGAACCTGAGGAAGTCGCCGTTGTGCCAGAGGCTTTCCTCGGACGGTTCCACGGTGCGTGTCGGCGCGGCGGTCATCGCCGTCCCTGGCCGGCGAGGTCCGCGACCACGTCGGCGACGTGGTCGACCTCCTCCTCGGTGTTGTAGTAGTGCGGCGACAGACGCAGGCACCATTCGACGCCCTTGTTCCCGAAGTCGAACTGCGCGAACTCGCGGTAGCTGAGTGCCGAGTTGATGCCGCGGGCGTCCAGGGCCGCCTTGAACGGCTCCGGCTGCCGGCCCTCCACGCCGAAGGTGACGAGCGCGGCAAGACGCGGGCCGCGGTCGAGCAGGCGCACCCCGGGTATGGGTTCGAGCCGGTCGCGCAACCGGGCCGCGAGCGCCGGTGTGCGCCGCTCGATGGCCTCGATGCCGATCTTGCGCGCGTAGCGCGTCGCGGCGGCGCTGCCGAGGACCGTGGCGTAGGGGAACTCCCACTCCTCGAACCGGGCCGCAGTCCCTACGGGCTCGTAGCCGCCCGGCTCGGTCCAGCGGGCACCGTGCATGTCGATGAACAGCGGCTCGTAGCCCGCACGCAGGACGCGGTCGGAGACGTACAGGAATCCGGAGCCGCGCGGGCCGCGGAGGAATTTGCGGCAGGTGGCGGTGAGGAGGTCGCAGCCGATCTCTTCCACGTCGATGACGAACTGGCCCACCGACTGGCAGGCGTCGACCAGGTAGAGCAGGTCCAACTCCCGGCAGTGGCGGCCGATTTCGGCGACCGGCGAGACCAGACCCGAGTTGGTGGGGACATGGGTGGCGGACACCAGGCGCGGGCGGTGGGTACGCATCAGCGCGGCCATCGCCTCCACGTCGACCCCGCCCTCGGGCGTGTCCGGCGCGTGGACGATGCGTACGCCGAATCGCTTGCGCAAGGACAGGAAGGCAATCTGGTTGGAGACGAAGTCGTCGCGGGTGGTGAGGATGACGTCGTCGGCCTCGAACGGGATCGACGACAGGGCGTTGGCATAGGCGTGGGTGGCGCTGCCCGCGAAGGCGATGTTGTCGGGCGTGGTGTTGATGAGGGTCGCGATCTCCGTGTAGAACTCGCGGACTTCGGCGGCTCGGGCGGCCGACGCCTCGTAACCACCGATCCGCGCCTCGAGATGCAGATGGCCGACCATCGCGTCGAGGACCGGGGCTGCCAGCAGGCCACAGCCCGCGTTGTTGAAGTGGATGACCTGTCGGCACCCCGGGGTGTCGGCCCGTAGAGCGGCGACGTCCAGCTGAAGTGCTTCCCGACCGGAACCAGAAGCGCTACTGTTGTCTCTCATGAATGACGGTAGCACTTCTGGTGAGTTGGCCGACAGCCTTCGTACGCTGCTCTCCCGGCTTTCGCCCGGCGACCGGCTGCCGAGCAGCCGGGAGCTGATCAAGGAGTACCGGGTCGGCCCCGCGACCGTGGCGCGGGCCATCGCCGCGCTGGCCGCCGAGGGCGCGGTGGTGACCCGCCCGGGCAGCGGGACGTACGTGGCGCAGCGCACCCGGCTCCACGACGAAGCCTCTGCCACTGCCGCCGACATGGCCTGGCAGACGGTCGCCCTCACCGACCGCGCCGTCGACACCCACGTGATCACCGACCCGCTCGGACCGCCACCGGCCGGAACGATCACCATGGACGGCGGCTATGTGCACCGCTCGCTCCAGCCCACCCGGGCCCTGAGCGCGGCGCTGGCGCGGGCGGCACGCCGTCCGGACGCATGGGACCGCGCCCCGGCCGGCGGCCTGATGGCGCTGCGCACCGTGTTCGGCCGCATCATCGGCGGCAGTGTGGCACCGGAGGACGTGCTCGTCACCGCGGGCGGGCAGAGCGCGCTGTCGATCGCGTTCCGGGCCATCGCCGGGCCCGGCAGCCCGGTCCTGGTGGAGTCACCCACCTATCCCCGGGCTCTGGCCGCGGCCCGCGCCGCGGGGCTGCGGCCGGTGCCCGTGCCGCTCGACGCCGACGGGGTGCGGCCCGACCTGCTGGCCGACGCGTTCGCGATGACCGGCGCACGGCTGCTGTACTGCCAGCCGACCTACCAGAATCCGACCGGCACCGTGCTGGCCCCCGAACGACGCCGCCAGGTCCTCGATGTGGCGCGCGCTTCGGGCGCGTTCGTGATCGAGGACGATTTCGCGCGGCACCTGGGACACGGCGGCCCGGTGCCGCGGCCGCTGGTGGCCGACGACCGCGACGGCACGGTCGTGCACGTCACCTCACTCACCAAGCCCGCGGCACCGAGCCTGCGGATCGGGGCGCTGGTGGCCCGCGGTCCGGTGATGGAGCGCATGCGGGCGGTGCGCCTGGTCGACGACTTCTTCGTCACCCGCCCGCTCCAGGAGGCCGCGCTGGAGGTGCTCAGCTCCCCGTCCTGGGACCGGCACGTCCGGTCTCTCGGCGCGGCGCTCAGGGAACGGTGCGCCGTGCTGGCCACCGCGGTCGCCCAGGAGATCCCCGGCGCGACCTCGGCCGGGCTGCCAACGGGCGGACTGCACCTGTGGGTTCGCCTGCCGTCCGGCGTGGACGACGCCGCACTGACGAGCGCCGCCCGGCAACGCGGCGTCGCCGTGAGCGCGGGCAGCCGCTACTTCGCCACCGAGCCACCGGCGGCTCACCTGCGGATCGGGTTCGCCGCCACAGCCGACCTCGCCGAGCTGACCGAGGGGGTACGTCGGCTGGGAGCCGCGCTTGCGGATCTCGGCGTCAGGCAGGAGTGAGCCCGTGCAGTGCTGGGGCTGGCCATGTCCATGAGAACCGTCAACCCTGCAGAGCCGGCCCGACGGCCCGATGAGTCACGTCAGCAGTGGCAGTGGACCCGGACGAGGATCGCATCGCCGGGAAGGCCCGCGAGGTACGCCTCGCTGCCCGGCCATACGGCGGGCAGCGGAGGGTCGTGCAGGCACAGCTCAGGCTCGCAGAAGGCGTGGACGGCCTCCATGCCGTGCTCGTACACCTCCAGCCACCAGCCATCCAGAGTGAGTACATCCGTCTTCGCCGGTTCGGTCCACGTGTGATCTCGGATGTACGCGGCACGGGTTCCCTCGTAGCCGATGACGGGGTGCTCCGAAGGATCGCTGTCGCCCAGGAAACCCAGGTAGCCCAGGTCGAGGCTGAAGGGGTGGTCGAGGTACGCCCCGATCAGCGGCTGGGCCCGGTAGGCGAAGAACATCGCGTCTGCCCACCGGTCACCGGGGAATGCGGCGGGATCGTTTCGCCAGCGGTCCACGAAGTCCGCGAGGGGAACGGCCGCAGGGTGTACCGCGGACAGGCTGTGCCACAGATCCCACGAGGCGGCGGCAGCACGCTCGGAAGCAAGCTGCGGCTGGGAGAAATCGAGCAGTGCGCGCGGTCCTCCGGCGCAGACGCCCGGGGCACTGGGGCGGGGTGTGCCGTCGTATGCAGGGTCGTCATGGACGAGCCGGGGATCGTCTGCGTGTCCGGGGGCGACGGCGAAACCCCTGCCGTTGCTGCCGCCGCGGATGCGGCGGGAGTCCCACATGCCACGCTTGACAGGGTTGTCTCCCGAGTCGGAGTCGAAGGGCGCGAGGGCCTTCGCGAGCGCCCCTTCCACATCGTCCGCGGCCTCGGCCGGCAGACAGACCGTCACCGTTACGCCGGCCATCACCCCTCCTTGCCGTGTCGGCGAACAGCATGATCGCACGCGTTCTGATCGCGACACGGGCCAGGTCGACGGCTGCAAGCCGGCTGGGTACAGGGCCGGCGTCGCGGGCTCGCGAGGTACAACGTTCCCTACGTCATCAAGGCGGCTCGCTCCCGCTCGCCGCGCGCTCTCCGGCTCACCGCCGGGGGCGACGCTCCGTCTGCGCCCCGCTCCGCCGGTCGCGCGGCCAGTGCCTCTCCCGGCCCTCCGGGAGGGGCTCATTCGATGATGGCGTCACGTCACCACTCCCACCACCAGGGGACGGTGGAGCGCATTCGGGCGAGCTGGGCCGAGGGCAGGAGGCGGCCGGCCAGGAGCGCGCTGAAGAATGTGACGGGGCGGGGCCTTGCCCGGTCGAGGGCCGGACGGCCTGTACGCCGCGGCCGGCGGCCTGGCGATTACGGCCGTCCTCGTCGGGTCCGGTGACTGCACAAGCTGCGGTCTCAGGCTTCGGGGGGAGCACGGCGAGATCCCGCGTCCTGGTGCGCGGCCGCCTCGGCGAGCTGCACGCACAGGCGCTGAATCTCTTCGTGGGTGCGGTTCCGTTCGGAAACGACCGCTGTGAGGAGCAGGGCGGTGAGGGAGACGGTGCCGTTGAACGCCTGGAGGGTGACCATGTTGGTGAGGAGGTCGTGGTGGGCGAAGGGGCCGGTCATCCGACCGGAGGCGCGGATCGCGAGCGTGGAGACGGCCAGGGCGCATGGTGCGGCGCCTGCACGTTCGAAGCGGAACGAGGCCCAGATCAGAAAAGGGAAAACGAGGAAGAGCAGGGAAGAGCTGCCGGCGTTGGTCGCGAGGTAGGTCACGGTCAGGGTGCACGCCGTCAGTGCTGCCGCCTCGGCCCAGACCAGGAGGCCGACGGCGTGTGGCCACCGGGCCCACCGGGCCACGAGCAGGAAGGGGGTGACGATCAGCACGCCCATGGCGTCGCCCGTCCACCACACCGACCAGGTGGGCCAGAAGCCGCTGGCCGGGAGTGCCCCTGACAGGAAGAGGGTGCTGCTGCCGATGGTCGCACTGATCAGCATGGGACCCAGGGCGCCGAGGAAGACCAGGGCGAGTGCATCTTGCAAGCGGTCGAGGTCGTTGCGGAAACCGGCACGGCTCAGCAGCAGGTAGGAGCAGATCGGGGCGAGCGTGTTGCCGACGACGATCGCCAGCACGGACAGGGCCGTGGGGCCGATGGAGCTGTTGACTGCGAGGGCGCCGACGGCGATGCCGGGCCAGACCCGCACTGAGAACAGGAGCAGGGAGGCGACCGCAATACCGGTGGGAGGCCACAGGGGTGTGACTTGGCCGCGCACCAGTTGCTGGAGCAGCCCCAGGCGGGCGGTCGCGTAGTAGAGGGCGGCGACCGCCAGAATCGTCAAGGCAGTGGTTCTGTACCGCCTGAGTTGTGAGCTGTCCACCACATCAGCATCAGACACCACACCGAGCGGTCCGGGCCGGACGGACGCGCCGACACCACCGCACCGCCGACGGGCCGTACGTCGCTACCGGGCGTCCGGAGAACCGTCGTGGCGGACTACGAGAACGGCGGCATCGTCATTGTGTCCGGTGCGGTCCGCGACCCGGATCACCCGCGACGCCAGGACGTCGGGGCCGACACCACGTCCGGCGCCCACCAGCCTGGCCACCTCCGCCAGACCCTCCTCGATCGGGTAGGCCGGTCCCTCCACCACACCGTCGGTCAGCAGGACGAGGTAACCGGGCTGCGTCAGGCGTCGATGAACCACCGGGTAGCTCTGGTCGGGCAGAATCCCCAGAGGAACCCCGCCGGCGTCCAGGGACACACCCGAATCGCCCGTGTCGGTGCCCCACACCATCGGGACGTGACCGGCCCTGGCGATACCGAGATCGCCGCTCTGCGGTACGAAGCTCAGCAGGCAGCAGGTGGTGAAGAGGTCGCAGCCGAGCGAGATCAGCAAGTCGTTGGCGCAGGCCAGCACCTCCCCGGGGTCGACCGTGACACTGGCGAGGGCCCGCAGACTTGCACGAGCTTCTCCCATGAAGGCAGCGGCCTCCACTCCGTGACCCTGCACATCACCGATGGCCATCCCCGCCACCCCGTCCCTCATCGGGAAGGCGTCGTAGAAGTCACCGCCGACGGCCAGACCGTCCTGCGAGGGCGAGTACCGGGCTGCCAGTCGGACGCCCGGAAAATCGGGCAGTTCGGAAGGGAGCATGTGCCGTTGCAGCGCCATGCCGAGCTCCGCCCGGGCACGCTGGAGCCTGATGTTCTCCAATGCCTGATCGACAAGACGCCCAAGGGTGAGGAGGAGTTCCTGGGTGCTGTCCGGCGCTTTGCGGTGTCGGTACATGACATTCCTGCGGCTTCCGATTCGCCCCTGGTCAAACCCTAGCCCGGTCGCCGCCACCCGGCGCGGACGGCCGACACCCGCCCGGCCGCAGCGGGAGTGCGATCCACTCCGCCGTCATGGGCCTGCGCACCTGACCGGCCACCGCAGGCGCTGCGAAGGCGGAGACACCTGCCACCCCACCGTCACCAGGGGCGGCCAGGCAGCACCGGAGCGTGGCCCACGCCCCCAGCCATCATCACCAACTGCCCCACCATTGTTCGCCACGACCATCCTCACAGGGTGAGGGAAAGCCCTCTGGTCACCCGCTCCGCCGACGCCAGCAGCCTCTCCCGTACCTGGCTGGTCCGGTACATCCGGTCCGACCGGAAGGAGATTCCGAGCGAGCCGAGCTTGTCCCCGTTGTACACGGGCACCGCGATGCAGAGCGTGCCGAGGGAGTACTCCTCCCGGTCCATGACGACGGGAGCGGGCAGCGAGGATTCGAGCTGCCGCACGAGGTCCTCCCGTCGAGTGATCGTGCGGGGCGTGAGATCGGCCAGGTCGTGCCTGGAGAGATAGTCGCCGCGCGCCTCGTCGTCCAGTTCGCGCAATACACACTTTCCCAGCGCCGTGGCGTGTCCGGCGTCCTTGAATCCCACCCAGAGGTCGACCCGCGGTGCCGCCGGCCCGTCGACGATCTCCGCGATACGGATCTCGCCGTCCTCGTAGAAAGTCAGGTAGGCGGCGGCCGACACCTCGTCCCGCAGCGAGGCGAGTGTGGGGCGGATGCGCGTGAGCAGCCCGTCCGCACCGCTTTCCGAGCGCGGCTCGTACAGCTCGTCACCCATGACGAACCCGCCGTCGTCCAGCTTCCTCAGATAGCCGTCATGAGTGAGCGCGGGCAGCAGATCGTGGACGGTGGCCAACGGCAGCCCGGCCTCCCTCGCCAGCTGATCCGCGGGAACGCCGCCTTCGTGCGCTCCTGCCGCTTCCAGCAGGCGGAGGGCCTGCTGGACAGCCGCGACTGGCGTGGGGCCGACCTGATCACCCATTCCACAAGCTTGGACCCGGTTCTGCCGAGAGGCAATATGTACCGGATCCGCCCCTGCCGCGAACGCTGAGGCGGGCGCCTCAGTCCTCGCCCTCCAGGTTGCCTTCCGTCTCCAGGAAGACCTGGCGCAGCGCTTCGAGCACGGCCGGGTCGGGCTCGGCCCACATGCCGCGGGATTCGGCTTCCAGCAGGCGTTCCGCGATGCCGTGCAGCGCCCAGGGATTCGCCTTCTGGAGGAACTCGCGGTTCGTCGGATCCAGGACGTACGTCTCCGTGAGCTTGTCGTACATCCAGTCCGCGACCACGCCCGTCGTCGCGTCGTACCCGAACAGGTAGTCGACCGTCGCGGCGAGCTCGAAGGCGCCCTTGTAGCCGTGTCGGCGCATCGCCTCGATCCACTTCGGGTTGACCACCCGGGCGCGGAAGACCCGGGACGTCTCCTCGACCAGGGTGCGCGTGCGGACCGTCTCGGGGCGGGTCGAGTCGCCGATGTACGCCTCGGGTGCCGTGCCCTTCAGCGCGCGTACGGTCGCGACCATGCCGCCGTGGTACTGGAAGTAGTCGTCCGAGTCCGCGATGTCGTGCTCACGGGTGTCGGTGTTCTTCGCGGCGACCGCGATGCGCTTGTACGCGGTCTCCATCTCGTCCCGGGCCGGTCGCCCGTCGAGCTCACGGCCGTAGGCGTAGCCGCCCCACACCGTGTAGACCTCGGCGAGGTCGGCGTCGGTGCGCCAGTCGCGGGAGTCGATGAGCTGGAGCAGCCCGGCACCGTACGTCCCGGGGCGGGACCCGAAGATGCGGGTGGTGGCACGCCGCTCGTCGCCGTGTTCGGCCAGGTCGGCCTGGGTGTGGGCCCGTACGAAGTTCCGCTCGGCGGGCTCGTCGAGGGAGGCCGCCAGGCGTACGGCGTCATCGAGCAGGCCGATGGTGTGCGGGAAGGCATCCCGGAAGAAGCCGGAGATGCGCAGCGTGACGTCGATACGGGGGCGGCCCAGCTCCTCGTACGGGATCGGCTCCAGGCCCGTGACGCGGCGCGAGGCGTCGTCCCAGACGGGGCGGACACCGAGCAGGGCGAAGGCCTCGGCGATGTCGTCGCCCGCGGTGCGCATCGCGCTGGTGCCCCACAGGGACAGGCCGACGGAGGTGGGCCAGTCGCCGTTGTCGGCCCGGTAGCGCTCCAGGAGCGAGTCGGCGAGGGCCTGGCCGGTCTCCCAGGCGAGGCGGGACGGGACCGCTTTCGGGTCGACGGAGTAGAAGTTCCGGCCGGTCGGCAGGACGTTCACCAGACCGCGGAGCGGGGAACCGGACGGTCCCGCGGGCACGAAGCCGCCGTTCAGCGCGTGGACCGTGTGGTCGAGCTCATCGGTCGTGGCGGCGAGGCGGGGCACGACCTCCTTGGCAGCGAAGTCGAGGATGTCGGCGACGGCCTGCGGCTGCCCGGCAGCCACGCGGGCGACGGCGGCCGGGTCCCAGTCCGCGTCCTCCATCGCCTGGACGAGAGTGCGGGCCTGCTCCTCGATCTCGTCGGCGGCGGTGCGGGTGGCCGCGGACTCGTCGAGGCCGAGCGCCTCGCGCAGGCCGGGCAGCGACGTCGTACCGCCCCAGATCTGGCGGGCGCGCAGGACCGCGAGGACGAGGTTGACGCGGTCCTTGCCGGCCGGGGCGCCGCCCAGAACGTGCAGCCCGTCGCGGATCTGGACGTCCTTGATCTCACAGAGCCAGCCGTCGAGATGCATGATGAACTCGTCGAAGCCCTCGTCCTCGGGCCGGTCCTGAAGCCCCAGGTCGTGGTCGAGCTTCGCCGCCTGGATCAGGGTCCAGATCTGGGCGCGGACCGCCGGGAGCTTCGCCGGGTCCATCGCGGCGATCTGGGCGTGCTCGTCCAGGAGCTGTTCCAGGCGGGCGATGTCGCCGTAGCTCTCGGCGCGCGCCATCGGCGGCACGAGGTGGTCGACCAGGGTGGCGTGCACGCGGCGCTTGGCCTGGGTGCCCTCGCCCGGGTCGTTCACCAGGAACGGGTAGACCAGCGGCAGGTCGCCCAGCGCGGCGTCGGGGCCGCAGGCGGCGGACAGGCCGGCGTTCTTGCCGGGCAGCCACTCCAGGTTGCCGTGCTTGCCGAGATGGATCATCGCGTCGGCGCCGAAACCGTTGTCGTCGGCGGACGCGGCGATCCAGCGGTAGGCGGCCAGGTAATGGTGCGAGGGCGGCAGATCGGGGTCGTGGTAGATCGCGATCGGGTTCTCGCCGAAGCCGCGCGGCGGCTGGATGAGGATCAGCAGATTGCCGCGGCGCAGGGCCGCGAGCACGATGTCGCCCTCGGGGTTGCGGGACCGGTCGAGGAACATCTCACCGGGGGCCGGGCCCCAGTGCCGCTCGACGGCCTCGCGGAGGTCGGCCGGCAGGGTGGCGAACCAGCGGCGGTAGTCGGCGGCGGGAATCCGGACCGGGTTGCGGGCCAGCTGTTCCTCGGTGAGCCACTCCTGGTCGTGGCCGCCGGCCTCGATCAGCGCGTAGATCAGCTCGTCGCCGTCACCGGAGACCAGCCCGGGGATCTCTTCCTCGGGCCCGAAGTCGTAGCCCTCGGAGCGGAGTCGGCGCAGCAGGGCGACGGCGCTGGCGGGGGTGTCGAGACCGACCGCGTTGCCGATGCGGGAGTGCTTGGTCGGGTACGCGGACAGGACGAGGGCGATCCGCTTCTCGGCGGCCGGGATGTGGCGGAGCCGGGCGTGCCGTACGGCGATACCGGCGACCCGTGCCGCACGCTCGGTGTCGGCGACGTACGCGGGCAGGCCGTCCTCGTCGATCTCCTTGAAGGAGAACGGCACGGTGATCAGGCGGCCGTCGAACTCCGGCACCGCGATCTGGGTGGCGGCGTCCAGCGGGGACACGCCCTCGTCGTTCTCCTCCCAGGCGGCGCGCGGGCTCGTGAGGCAGAGCGCCTGGAGCACCGGTACGTCGAGGCCGGTGAGGGCGCCCGCGTCCCAGGACTCGTCGTCGCCGCCCGCGGACGCGGTGGCGGGCTTGGTGCCGCCCGCGGCGAGGACGGTGGTCACGATGGCGTCGGCGGCCCGGAGTTCGTCGATGAGTTCGGGCTCGGGGGTACGGAGCGAGGCGACGTACAGCGGGAGGACACGGGCTCCCGTGTCCTCCACGGCGGTGCACAAGGCCTCGATGAACGCCGTGTTCCCGCTCATGTGGTGGGCGCGGTAGTAGAGCACCGCGATGGTGGGCCCGGTGATGTCCTCCCGGGCCGTCCGCTCCAGCGGGCCCCATGCGGGGGCGGGGGCGGGCGGCTCGAAACCGTGGCCGGTGAGCAGCACGGTGTCGGACAGGAACCGGGCCAGCTGCTCCAGGTTGGCGGGGCCGCCGTGCGCGAGGTAGGCGTGCGCCTCGGCGGCGATTCCGATGGGGACGGTGGACGCGGCCATCAGCTGGGCGTCGGGGGCCTGTTCACCGGTCAGAACGACGACGGGGCGACCGGTCGCCAGCACCTGGTCGAGGCCGTCCTGCCATGCCCGTACGCCGCCGAGGAGGCGTACGACGACGAGGTCCGTGCCGTCCAGCAGCTCCGGGAGGTCCTCGACGGAGAGCCGGGAGGGGTTGGCGTAGCGGTAGTTGACCGGGCCTGCCGAGGCGCGGGCGCTGAGCAGGTCGGTGTCGGACGTCGACAGGAGCAGGATCATGCGGCGTCAGCCCTTCCTCGGGGTGTCCACGCCCCGGGCGGTGTCGGACGGCAGGAGTTCCTGACTCGCCCGGCCTTCGGCCGGGCTCACAGTGGCGGGACCGCGCCGGAATCTCACCGGGCTTCCTCCCATGTCGCCGTCTGGCGATGGCGGGCCGAACGGACCGCCGCTAGGCATAGTAGGCGGCAGGCCGGTGGGCGTGACGAGATGCCCCTGGTCGGGATGTGTCCTCGGGCGCCTCGACGGGCCGGTTTCCGCCCGGAGGCAGACTCGGCAGGGGCGTCGCTCGGGACACCTGGCCGGACGCGGACGCGGAACCGGACGCGGCCCGGGTTCCGGTCCGGGTTCCGGGGTCCGGTTCGGGTTCCGGTCCGGGTTCCGGGTCCGCGCCCGGGTTCCGGGTCCGCGCCCGGGTTCCGGGTCCGCCCCGGTGGGTGTCCTGCAGGTCACAGTGACCGTAGGGCTGTGCTGCGGTCACGGTCGGTATGCTCGCCGCCATGCCCCCATCCGCCGTCCCGCCCCGGTCTCCGGGCGGTGATGCCTGCCCCGGAACACTGCGTCTGCACCGGGCGGACGACGGTGCGCTGGCGCGGGTCCGCATACCCGGCGGGGTGCTGACCGTCGGGCGGGCGGACGCGCTTGGGGAAGCCGCCGGGCGACTCGGCGACGGTGAGTTGCATCTCACCTCGCGCGGCAATGTGCAGCTGCGCGGGCTCGCCCCGGACTGCGGTGCGGAGTTGGCCGGGCTGCTGAGCCGGGCCGGGCTGCTGCCCTCCGAACGCCACGAGCGGGTACGCAACATCGTCGCCTCCCCCTTGGCCGGGCTCGACGGTCTCGGGGCCGCGGACGTCGGACCGTGGCTGACCGGACTGGACCGGCTGCTGTGCGGAAGCGACCGTGCGGCCGCGCTCTCCGGCCGGTTCCTGTTCGCACTCGACGACGGCCGCGGTGACGTGGACGCCCTCGGCGCCGACCTCACTCTGCTGGCCCGTGACGACGGCGATGCGATGCTGCGCGTCGGGGACACGGACACCGTCCTGCGTGTCCCGGCCGCCGACGGGCCCCGCGCCGCACTCCTGGCCGCCGAAGCATTTCTGGACGCCGCCACGGAACCCGACGCCTGGCGGGTGAAGGACCTGCCGGACGGCGCCGCCGCACTGGCCGACGATGTCGTACGACGATTGCGGCAGACCGGTACCGCCGTGTCGACGGACCGTCACCCCCGCCCTCGCGCATCCCTCCGGCCGGCCCTCGGCCCCGTACACGGCCGCCACCGCGACGTCGCGCTGTCCGTCGGCGTACCGCTGGGACGCCTGGACCGGAATCACTGGCGGCTCCTGTCGAGCGCCGGCGAACTGCGGCTCACCCCGTGGCGCGGCGTCGTCGTCACCGGAGTCGCGCCGGATCACGCGGACGACCTGCTCGCCGGCCTCTCGGAGGCCGGTCTGATCACCGGGCCCGGATCGCCGTGGGCCGGTGTCGGGGCCTGTATCGGACGGCCCGGCTGTGCCAAGTCGCTGGCCGACGTGCGGGCCGAAGCGGGGGCCGCCGTCGGACCCGCGGGACGGCTGCCTGTGTACTGGTCCGGGTGCGAACGCCGGTGCGGCCATCCGCACGGGGAATGGATCGACGTGGTCGCCACCCCGGACGGACACCGGATCTCCCACGTGACGGGGGACCGGAGAGACGCCACGGCGACGGTCCGCAACAACCCTGCAGCGCTCGCCGCCGCGGTGGCAGCGGCGCGAAGCCCACGCACCTGACCGTGCATCACCCCGTTCACCTGTGTCTGGCCGCCGGCCACCAACCCGATGAAGAAAGCGACAGCACTGTGCATCAGTACGAGAAGGACGGACCGGCGATCTACCGCCAGTCCTTCGCCACCATCCGCGCGGAGGCGGATCTGGCAGGGCTGCCCGCCGATGTGAGCCAGGTCGCCGTCCGCATGATCCACGCCTGCGGCATGGTCGACCTCGTACGCGATCTCGCCTTCTCCCCGGACGCCGTGGCCGACGCCCGCGCGGCACTGCGGTCCGGTGCACCCATCCTGTGCGACGTGGCCATGGTCGCCAGCGGTGTCACCCGTAAGCGGCTGCCCGCGGCCAACGAGGTCGTGTGCACCCTGTCCGACCCGGCCGTTCCGGAGCTGGCCGCGAAGCTGGGCACCACCCGCAGCGCCGCCGCGCTGGAACTGTGGCGCGACCGGATGGAGGGGGCGGTCGTCGCCGTCGGCAACGCACCCACCGCGCTCTTCCGGCTCCTGGAGATGATCGAGGAGGGCGCCCCGCGCCCCGCCGCCGTCATCGGTGTGCCGGTCGGCTTCATCGGTGCCGCCGAGTCCAAGGATGCCCTGGCCGCCCACCCGTCCGGCCTCGAGCACCTGATCGTGCGCGGCCGGCGCGGCGGCAGCGCCATCGCGGCGGCCGCCATCAACGCGATCGCCAGCGAGGAAGAATGAGCGTGAGCGAGCACAGGAAGACCGGACGGCTGTACGGGGTCGGGCTCGGCCCCGGCGACCCGTCCCTGATGACCGTACGAGCCGTGCAGGTCATCGGTGAGGCCGATGTCGTGGCCTACCACTCCGCCCGGCACGGCCGGTCCATCGCCCGTTCCATCGCGGCGCAGCACATCCGCGCCGACCACATCGAAGAGGCGCTGGTCTACCCCGTCACGACGGAGACCACCGACCATCCGGGCGGCTACCGGGGCGCGCTGGACGAGTTCTACACCGAGGCCGCGGCCCGCCTCGCGGTGCATCTCGACGCGGGACGCACGGTCGCCGTGCTCGCCGAGGGCGACCCGCTGTTCTACGGCTCGTACCAGCACATGCACAAGCGGCTCGCAGACCGTTACGCCACCGAGGTCATCCCGGGTGTCACCTCGGTCAGCGCCGCCGCCGCCCGTCTAGGCACCCCGCTCGTCGAGGGCGAGGAGGTGCTGACGATCCTGCCGGGCACGTTGCCGGAGGAGGAACTGACGGCGCGTCTGGCGGCCACCGACTCCGCGGTGGTGATGAAACTGGGCCGCACGTTTCCCGCCGTGCGCCGTGCGTTCGAGGCGTCCGGGCGGCTGGCCGAGGCGCGTTACGTCGAGCGCGCCACGATGGCCGGGGAGCGCACCGGCGACCTGGCCGACACCGACGCGGACTCGGTGCCGTACTTCGCGGTCGCGGTGTTGCCGAGCCGGATCGACGCGCCCCGCCCCGAACGGGCAGCCGGTTCCGGCGAGGTCGTCGTGGTGGGTACCGGACCCGCCGGACCGTTGTGGCTGACACCCGAGACGCGCGGGGCACTGGCCGCCGCCGACGACGTCGTCGGCTACACGACCTACCTGGACCGGGTGCCTGTGCGTCCCGGACAGCAGCGGCACGGCTCCGACAACAAGGTCGAGTCGGAGCGGGCGGAGTTCGCTCTGGATCTGGCGCGGCGTGGGCGGCGGGTGGCCGTGGTGTCGGGCGGCGACCCGGGGGTCTTCGCCATGGCGACGGCCGTGCTGGAAGTGGCCTCGCAGGACGCGTACACGGACATCGCGGTACGGGTGCTGCCCGGGGTGACCGCGGCCAATGCCGCCGCCGCCCGAGCGGGGGCTCCGCTGGGCCACGACTACGCCACCCTCTCGCTCTCGGACCGGCTCAAGCCGTGGGAGGTCATCGCCGAGCGGCTGCGTGCGGCGGCCACGGCCGATCTGGTGATGGCGCTGTACAACCCCGGTTCACGCAGCCGGACCTGGCAGGTCGGCAAGGCCCGCGACCTGCTGCTGGAGCACCGCTCCCCGGACACGCCCGTGGTGCTCGGGCGCGATGTCGGCGGCCCCGCGGAGAGCGTGCGTACGGTGCGCCTGGCCGATCTCGACCCGGCCGAGGTCGACATGCGGACGATCCTGATCGTGGGTTCCTCGCAGACCCGGTGGGTGCGGCGGGGCGACGGCCGGCAGATCGTCTGGACGCCGAGGCGGTATCCGGAGAGCTGAACGAGGCCGCGGGGCTGAACCCGGCGGCGCCAGGCCCGGGCGGCGTGCGGACCTCGGCGGGGTCCGGGCCGCGGCGGGGTCCGGGCCGCGGCGGGGTCCGGGCCGCGGCGGGGTCCGGGCCGCGGCGGGGTCAGCGGTCCCGGACCCGGTCGGACAGCCTTCCGACGGACCGGGCCGACTCGGCCAGGCTGCGGGCCGCCTGCTCCAGTTCCGCGGCGAGGCCGGCCGCCGTCTCCCGCTCCGGCTCCGCGACGGAGTCCTCCGGAGCGGCGAGGGCCGTGCCCCGGTACCCGATGGGGCCCTCGTTGTACCGCTGGTAGTAGCCGCTGAAATCGTCGGCGGTGGTTCCGGCGAACCGCACACCGGAGAGCTGTATCTCGTCCGCGCCCCCGTTGCCGGTGATGTCGAGCCGTAGCGGGAGAAGGGGCCCTGGCCGGTGCCGCCGATCCGGAAGTTCCTGCTCTCGAAGCGTTCGGTGAAGCTCTGCCCGGTCCGGGAGTCCAGCTCCGTCCAGCACCTCGCGGAGGTCGAGCGGAACTGGTTCCGCCGGGTCCTGGCCCAGGAGGACGTGCCGCCGATGTTCACCCCCGGTGCCGACCCCGAAGCCACCGACGGCGGTTTCGACCTGGCCGACGGAGCGACGTACGAGGAGGCGCTGCCCGTATGGCAGGCCGAGATCGGCCGGGCGCGGGAGAACTGCGCAGCCCGCGCACTCGATGACACCAGCCCCTTCACGGGCGGGCAGGTCACCCTGCGCTGGATCTGCACGCACATGGTCGGCGAGTACGCCCGCCACTGCGGCGACGCCGATCTTGTACGCGAACGGATCGACGGCCGTACGGGCGTCTAGGACGCCGGTCCCGCTTGGCTGCGCAGCCAAGCGACGGCCTCCCCGGGGGTCCCGGCCACCGGCACGCCTCCCGGTACCGGTGGCCGCCGGACCACGACCACCGGGATGCCTGCCTCGCGGGCGGCGGTGAGCTTGGGGGCGGTCGCCTCGCCGCCGCTGTCCTTCGTGACGAGAACATCGATGCGATGGCGGCGGATCAGCTCCCGCTCCCTCTCCAGCGTGAACGGCCCCCGGTCCAGCAGCGTCTCCATCCGCGCCGGATACGGCGCATCGGGAGCGTCCACCGAACGCATCAGGAACCACAGCCCGTCCAGACCGGCGAATGCGGCGAGACCCATCCGGCCCGTTGTGAGAAAGATCCGCCGGCCCAGTCCCGGGAGAAGCCCGGCTGCCCCCGCCAGTGAGTCGGCCGAATGCCACCGGTCGCCCTCCGAGGGCACCCAGCCGGGCCGGCGAAGTGCCAGCAGGGGAACATGGACTGCGGCGGCGGCTGCGGCCGCGTTGAAACTGATCTTCCCGGCGAAAGGATGGGTGGCGTCGATGACCGCATCCACTCGATGCGCCCGGAGCCATGCGGCCATGCCGTCGGCTCCGCCGAATCCACCGATGCGCACCTCACCGGGCGGAAGTTTCGGACGGCCGACGCGACCCGCGAGCGAGCTGGTCACCCGGGCCCCGGCGGGCAGTCCGTCCGGGGCCACCAGGGATTCCGCGAGCAGGCGGGCCTCCGTCGTGCCGCCGAGGACGAGTACGTGCAGAGGCATCGGATCGGTCCATCCATGAGCAGTGAGGCGCAGGGCGGGCGCACCGCTCAACTCAAGCACACCGGTCTGCGGCCCGGATGGACGACCGGCGCCTGTGCGACCGCTGCGGCAACGGCCGCGTACACCGCCCTGCTGACCGGAGAATTCCCCGATCCCGTGACCATCACTCTGCCCAGGGGCCAGACCCCGGCCTTCGCGCTCGCGGTGGAGGAGCTCACCGACGGGCAGGCCACAGCGGGAGTGGTCAAGGATGCGGGTGACGACCCGGATGTGACGCACGGTGCACTGGTTCGGGCCACCGTGCGGCTGCTCCCGCCGGGGTCCGGGGTGGCGTTCCGGGCCGGGCCCGGCGTGGGGACGGTGACGCTCCCGGGGCTGCCGCTCGACGTCGGGGAGCCCGCGATCAACCCCGTGCCCCGGCAGATGATGCGGGACCACATGGCGCGGGTGGCGGCTGAGCACGGGGGCACGGGTGACGTCGAGATCACGGTCTCGGTGGACGACGGCGAGGAGATCGCACGTTTCACGTGGAACATTCGCCTGGGCATCCTGGGCGGGATCTCGATCCTGGGTACGACGGGCGTCGTGGTGCCGTACTCCTGCTCGGCCTGGATCGACTCGATCCGCCGCGGGGTGGACGTCGCACGGGCAGCCGGGCACACCCATGTGGCGGGGTGCACGGGCTCGACCTCGGAGAAGACGGTGGTGACCGAGTACGGGCTGCCGGAGATCGCCCTCCTGGACATGGGGGACTTCGCGGGGGCGGTGCTGAAGTACGTGCGCCGGCATCCGGTGGAGCGGCTGACGGTCTGCGGCGGGTTCGCCAAGCTGTCCAAGCTCGCCGCGGGTCACCTGGACCTGCACTCGGGCCGCTCCCAGGTCGACAAGCCCTTCCTGGCCGGGCTGGCACGGCAGGGCGGCGCGAGCGAGGAGCTTGCGGCGGAGATCGAGGTCGCCAACACCGGCCTTGCCGCGCTGCAGTTGTGCGCGGCGGCCGGTGTGCCGCTGGGCGACCTGGTGGCCGTGGCCGCGCGGGACCAGGCGCTGTCCGTGCTGCGGGGGGCACCCGTGGCGGTGGACGTGATCTGCATCGACCGCGCCGGGACGGTGGTGGGACGGAGCGAGGTGCGGTGACGTCGGGACCTCTGGTGCTCGCCGGACGGGCCTGAGGCGGCCCACGAGCGGGCGGGCGGGGCCCGGCGCGCGGTCAGCAGGTGTGGCGGTCCCGGGCCGGCGAGTAGAGGTGGCTGTCGCGGAACTGCTCCGCGCCCAGCGTCCGGCCCACCATGATCACCGCAGTGCGGATCACCCCCGCCGCCTTGACCTGCTCCGCGATGGAGTCCAGCGATCCGCGCAGGATGATCTCGTCCGGGCGCGAGGCCATGGCCACCACGGCGGCAGGACAGTCGGCCCCGTAGTGCGGCAGCAGCTCATCGACCACCCGGTCCACGTACCGCGCCGCGAGGTGCAGCACGATCAGCGCGCCGCTGCGGCCCAGCGTGGCCAGGTCCTCTCCCTCGGGCATCGCGGTCGCGCGCTGGGCGATCCGGGTGAGGATGACGGTCTGGCCGACCGTGGGCACCGTCAGCTCCCGCTTCAGCGCAGCCGCCGCCGCGGCGAACGCGGGCACCCCGGGCACGACGTCGTACGGCACGCCCGCCTCGTCGAGCCGCCGCATCTGCTCGTTGACCGCGCTGAAGACCGAGGGGTCGCCGGAGTGCAGCCGGGCGACGTCGTGACCGTCCGCGTGGGCACGGACCAGTTCGGCGGTGATCTGGTCGATGTCCAGGTCGGCGGTGTCCACGAGCCGGGCGTCCGGGGGGCATTCGGCGAGCAGCTCGCGCGGCACCAGGCTGCCCGCGTACAGGCAGACGGGACTGGCGGCGAGAATACGCGCGCCGCGCACCGTGATCAGGTCTGCGGCGCCGGGGCCCGCACCGATGAAGTGCACGGTCATCTGTTGTCTCCTGAGGCGTATGAGTCGGGGGAGGCTTTGCATACGGACCACTGTGTGACGGGCATCGCCTGGCGCCACCCCGTGAACCCGCCGACGGGCACCGCGTGGGCCACCGCAAGCCGCACCAGGTCGCCGCCGTGCACCCGGTACCGCTCGGCGAGCAGCGCCTCCGACTCCAGCGTGACCGTGTTGGCGACCAGCCGGCCGCCCGGAGGCAGCGCGTCCCAGCAGGCGTCGAGCAGGCCGGGCACGGTGAGCCCGCCGCCGATGAACACGGCGTCGGGTACGGGCAGTCCGGCCAGGGCGTCCGGTGCCCGGCCGGTGACCACGCGCAGGGCAGGGACGCCGAGCCGGTCCGCGTTACGGGCGATGCGCTGCGCCCGCACCGGGTCGCGCTCCACGGTCACCGCACGACAGGACGGGTGGGTCCGCAGCCATTCGACGGCGATCGATCCGGAGCCGCCACCGATGTCCCAGAGGAGTTCACCGGGCGCGGGCGCGAGTACGCCGAGCGTGGCGGCCCGTACGTGGCGCTTCGTGAGCTGGCCGTCGTGCTCGTACGCCTCGTCGGGCAGACCCGGTACCGCGCCGATGCGCAGGGCGTCCGGGGTGGAGCGGCACTCGACGGCGATGACGTTGAGGGGGTCTCCGGGCTCACGTGCCCAGGTGTCCGCGGTGCCTTCCACGCAGTCCTCGAGCTCACCGCCGAGCTGTTCGAGCACCCGCATCCGGCTGGGTCCGAAGCCGTGCTCCCGCAGCAGGGCGGCCACGGCGGCCGGAGTGTCGGCGTCGGCGCTGAGGACGAGCAGCCGACGCCCGTCGTACAGGGCTGCGGCCAGCCGGGCCGCGGGGCGGCCCACCAGGGTGACGACCTCGGTGTCCTCCAGCGGCCAGCCGAGCCGGGCGCAGGCGTAGGAGATCGACGACGGGTGCGGCAGGACATGCAGCGTCCCTGCGCCCAGTTCCTCGGTGAGGGCCCGGCCGATGCCGTAGAACATGGGATCACCGCTGGCCAGTACGGCGATCCTGTTCCCCCCATGGGCGGCGAGCAGGCCGCGTACGGCGGGCCGCAGCGGCGACGGCCAGGGCACGCGCCGGCCGCCGCAGTCGGGCGGGAGCAGCCGCAGTTGGCGCTCACCGCCGATCAGTACCTCGGCGTCCAGGAGCGCGGAGCGTGCCGTGTCCGGCAGGCCCGCCCATCCGTCGGCACCGATACCCACAACGCTCACGGCGGGCGCGAGCTGCGGGGCGGGCGGTTCGGATGGTGCGGGGGACACGGCCGGTACCTCGGTGTTCGGGGGGATGACGCTGCCGAACTCTACTGTCCGGCCCGGTCGGCAGCCCGGCCAGGTCGGGTGCCCGGCCGCCGCGGCCGGGCGCTCGGGGCCGGGCGCTCGGGGCCGGGCGCTCGGGGCCGGACGCTCGGGGCCGGACGCTCGGGGCCGGACGGCGTCCGCCACCAGTACTACCTCTCCTCCCCCCTGCAGATCGCCGCCGCCCCCTCCTATGCCTCGTGAACGTCTTCCTCACCCCGAAGCTCGTCCGCGCCCTGACGAACGTCGACCGCGCGACGGTGCGTTCGCTGCAGGGCCAGGGACTTTCGTCGCCACGGGCCGGATCCGCCGCGGCACGGCACACAGTCCGGCCGTCTGCTTGCCGGATCGCACCTGCTGGAGTGATTCCGGAAAACCTTCCGCGTGGTGTCGAGAACCCGCCCACGGCTCCGACGTCCCCTGTGAGAGTTGCCCGCAAGGGGGCAGCACAGCAGCCGAGGGAGCGAATCATGAAGTACCTCGTGATGGTGCAGGGATCGCAGGCCGACTACGAGGCGATGGGCGGCAAGGCGTCCGCGAACAGCCCGGCCTGGAACGAGAAGGACGTGAAGGCGATGTTCGCCTTCATGGAAGGCATCAACAACGACCTCGCCGAGTCCGGTGAGATGGTGGAGGCCAACGGACTGGTCGAGCCCGCGCAGACCCGTTTCGTGAGCGCGGGCGCCGACGGGCAGCCGGTGATCTCCGACGGTCCGTACGGGGAGACCAAGGAGCTGCTCGCCGGGTACTGGGTGCTCGACTGCGAGAGCCTGGAGCGGGTGACCGAGATCGCGGCACGCATCGCGCTCTGCCCCCAGCCCGAGGGCGCTCCCGATTACCCCGTGGTGATCCGTCCGATCGACTCGGGCGGCGGCGCCTGAGGAACCGCCTGGTCAGAGGTGACGAGTGACCCGTAGGACGACGGACATCGAGGACCTGCTGCGCCGGCACGCGCCGCAGGTCCTCGGTGCTCTCGTGCGCCGCTACGGACACTTCGACGCCGCCGAGGACTCCGTGCAGGAAGCACTTCTCGCAGCAGCACAGCAGTGGCCGGAGCAGGGGCTGCCCGACAACCCGCGCGGCTGGCTCATCAGGATCGCGTCCCGACGGCTGACCGACCAGCTGCGCAGCGACTCCGCCCGGCACCGGCGCGAGAAGACGGCGGCGGCGCTCACCCCGCGGGACGCGTTCACCGCCCCACAGCCCGGGGAGAGCCGGGCCCCGTCCGAGGACGACACCCTCACCCTGCTCTTCCTCTGCTGCCACCCGGAGCTGACTCCCGCCGCACAGATCGCGCTCACCCTGCGCGCCGTGGGCGGCCTCACCACGGCCGAGATCGCCCGGGCCCATCTGGTCCCCGAGGCGACGATGGCCCAGCGGATCAGCCGGGCCAAACAGAGGATCCGGGGCACGCCGTTCCGCCGGCCGGGCCCGGCCGACCGCGATCTACGGCTCGCCACCGTGCTCCAGGTGCTCTACCTGATCTTCAACGAGGGGTACACGGCGACCTCCGGCAGTGATCTGCACCGCGCCGACCTCGCCCGCGAGGCGATCCGGCTGACCCGTTCCGTACGGGGGCTCCTGCCCAGGGAGGGCCGGGTGACCGGCCTGCTGGCGCTGATGCTGCTCACCGAGGCCCGCAGTGCGGCCCGCAGCGGCCCGGACGGGGAACTGATCCCGCTCGACGAGCAGGACCGCACCCGTTGGGACCGTGCCGCGATCGCGGAGGGCGCCGCTCTGGTGGAGGAGGCGCTGTCCGAGGGTCCCGCCGGGGCCTACCAGCTGCAGGCGGCGATCGCGGCGCTGCACAGCGGGGCGGAACGCGCCGAGGACACCGACTGGCCGCAGATCCTCGCCCTGTACGACATCCTCGTGGACCGCGCCCCGGACCCCATGGCCGGGCTCGGCCGCGCGGTGGCCGTCGCCATGGTGCACGGCCCACGGGCCGGGCTGGTGGAAGTGGACGCGCTGAACGACCGGCTGGCCGGGAACCACCGGCTGGACGCTGTACGGGCCCATCTGCTGGAGAAGGCCGGAGACCGTGAAGGGGCGCGGGCCGCCTACCGGCTGGCGGCCGGCCGCACCCTCAGCGCACCAGAGGTCCGCTACCTGCAGATGCGCGCCGCCCGCCTGCTGCCCTGACACCCTGCTGCCCCTCGGCCCTCAGCCCCGGCGCTTGCGCTCCTGGAGCCAGGCCGCGAACGTCGTCGTGCCCGTCACGTCCGGCCGGTCCGTGATGAGTGCACCCGACCGCACAGCCCGGCCCGCCGCGCCCGGCAGCGCCAACGGCACCATCCGCGCGCGGCTGCCGGTGACCGAACGCCACTGCCGGGCGAGATCCCGGATATCGGTGGTCTCGGGCCCGGCCACCTCGATGCGGCCCCGGAGCGCGGGCCCCTCGGCGGCATCGGCCACCGCCACGGCCACCTCCGCGGACGCCACGGTCCGCAGGGGCATCCTGGGCAGGATCAGCACTCCGAAGCGGGCCATCGGCGTGAACACTCCGGCCACCAGTTCGTGGAACTGCGTCGCCCGCACCAGGGTCCAGCCCACCGGCCCCGCCTCCACCACCCGCTCCTGCGCGACCTTCGCCCTGTAGTACCCGAACGGAACGCGCTCGCAGCCGACGATGGAGACACAGACGTGGTGGCGGACCCCGGCGGCCTCCTCGGCGGCCAACAGGCGCCGCGAACCCTCGACGAGCGTCTGCGCCGCACTCCTCGGGGAGGTGCTGTTGCTCGCGTCGACCACGACGTCACAGCCGGCCAGCGCCCTGCCCAGCCCCTCTCCCGTGGTCAGGTCGACGCGGTACTCCTGCGACCGACGGCTGAGCACCCGCACCAGGTGGCCGCGCGAGCGCAGCGAGCCGGCGACTCCCCGGCCCAGCGTCCCGGTTCCACCGGCAACGGCAATGGTCAGCTTCTCGTTGGCGTTCATGCTTCGAAGAATGGACGGCACCCACGGGAATGTGACATCGCCACTCCGCGCATTCTCCGGACCACCCGCGCCGGAACGACCCTGCCCCGCCCGGCATCGCTGGACTCGCCGATCCCCGCCGCTCTCGCGATCATCGAAGATATGAGCAAGAGCAATGACGGCAAGGACGTCACGGTGCGGATCGCCCAGCAGTCCGACGCGGACGAGCTCCTCGGGCGCAGTCCGCTGGCAGCCCTCGTCGGCATGCTGCTGGACCAGCAGGTTCCTATGGAGTGGGCGTTCACCGGCCCGTTCACCCTGGCCGGGCGCATGGGCTCGGACGACCTGGACGCGCAGGAGATCGCCGCTTACGACCCGGAGGCGTTCACCGAGCTCTTCACCGCAAAACCCGCCCTGCACCGCTATCCCGGCTCCATGGCCACGCGGGTGCAGCAACTCTGCCAGTTCCTGGTGGCGGAGTACGGCGGAGAGGCGAGCGCCGTCTGGGAAGGCGCCGGGACGGGGGCGGAGCTACTGAAACGGCTCAACGCGCTGCCCGGGTTCGGCACCCAGAAGGCGCAGATCTTCCTGGCGCTGCTCGGCAAGCAGTTCGACGTCCGCCCGACGGGATGGCGGGAGGCCGCAGGACCGTACGGGGAGGCGGGCTCGCACCGCTCCGTCGCCGATATCACCGGACCCGACTCGCTCGCCGAGGTGCGTGCGTACAAGCAGGAAGCGAAGGCGGCGGCCAAAGCGGCGAAGGCGGCGGGACGGGCTAAGTGATCACGAACCAGCCACACCAGCGATCACGACCGGCGTCGGCGGTTCACAGATGCCGGACCACTCGCTAGCTTTCCTGCACATCCGTTCGCATCGGAAGGACTCCTGTGCACGCAACTCGTCGCAGAGCCATGGCGGTTGTGGCCGCCACCGCTTTGGCCACACCGTTCCTCCTCGCCGCGTCCCCGCACCATGGCCACGCGCCCCACGACCCGGCCGGGGATGCCGCCAAGCTGTCGCGGACCCTGGTCAAGAACTCGTCCGCGAAGGACGCCTACCGGCATCTGGAGCAGTTCCAGGCGATAGCCGACTCGGCGGACGGCCACCGCGCGGCCGGCTCCCTGGGACACGACGCCTCCGCCGCCCATGTCTACCGGCAGCTCCGGAAGGCCGGTTACCAGGTCGGCTACCAGGCCTTCGACTTCGTCTACACCGAGGCCCTGGCCGAGAAGCTCTCCGTGGTCTCGCCCACGCCCCGTGACATCTCCATCAGGGCGATGACGTACACGAAGTCCACGGAGGTGGGCGGAGTCCGAGCGGCTCTCGTCGCCGTTCCCGCCGACGACACCACCGGCTGCGAGGCGGCCGACTACGCCTCCGCGACCTTCACGGGCAAGATCGCGCTGATCAAGCGCGGCGGCTGCTCCTTCGCCGAGAAGCAGGCAGCGGCAGGCGTTGCGGGCGCGGTCGGCGCGGTGATCTACAACAACACCGAAGGCGTGCTCTCCGGCACTCTCGGGGGCGTCGAGTCGGGGAAGATCCCCACCGGCGGACTCGTCCGGGCGGAGGGCGAGAAGCTCGTCGCCGACCTGGCCAAGGGTGAGGTGACGGTCGACTTCGAGATCCGCGAGCTCCAGGAGGAGCGCACCACCCGCAACGTCGTCGCGGAGACCCGGCGCGGTAACCCGGCGAAGACCGTCATGCTCGGCGCACACCTCGACTCGGTCACCGACGGCCCCGGCATCAACGACAACGGATCCGGCTCGGCCGGCCTCCTCGAAGTCGCCCTGGAACTTGCCAAGTCCCACAAGCAGCCCGCCAACAAGGTGCGGTTCGCCTGGTGGTCGGCGGAGGAGAACGGTCTGCTGGGCTCGGAGGCATACGTCGCGAAGCTCTCCGAGGCGCAGCGCAAGCAGGTCGCGCTGTACCTCAACTTCGACATGATCGCCTCGCCGAACGGCGTGCAGTTCGTCTTCGACGGCGACGACTCCGACGGTGCGGGCGAGGGCCCCGGCCCCGAGGGCTCAGCCCAACTGGAGCGCGACATAAACGAGTTCCTGGACGGGAAGGCCAAACCCCACACCGGCACGGACTTCACCGGACGCTCCGACTACGGGCCGTTCATCGAGGCCGGCATCCCGTCCGGCGGTACGGACACGGGCGCCGAGGGCATCAAGACGGCCGACCAGGCAAAGGCGTTCGGCGGCACGGCCGGCATCGCGTACGACCCGTGCTACCACGCGGCCTGCGACGATCTGGACAACGTCGACATGGCGCACTTCGACACCAACATCGACGTGATCGCCAATGCCGTGGGCACCTACGCCTACGACCTGCGTTCCCTGACCCGCCCTGTCCCGTCCGCCCCCAGGACCGGTGAGCCGAGCAGCAGCGGCGGGCTGCGCGAGGGCCACGCGCACGGAGTCACCGGGTAACGGAACCCGGCACGTCACGCCGCAGGCGCAGGACCCCACTCACCGCCTGCGGCGTGACGTGCCGATGCGCGACCGCCAGATCTCCCGCCCTACCTGCGTCCCGACGGACCGGGCCAGGGACGTGAACATGCTGCTCCCCACCACGTGCCGGACCAGCGGGCCCTCGACTTCTGCTCCGTGGGCGCCCCGACTCCACGGCCGCGCGGTCCGCCCCGTCCCGGTCGGCCCGGACTCCTCCTGGCCCACCGCGAGCTTCTCGTACGCGGACTCACGGGCCACGGCCCCGGCGTAACGCCCGCACAACGAGGCCCCCTTCACCGGGTCAGCAGTTCCTCCAGGTCGTACGGGGAGTCGGGGAAGGTCTTCACTGTCGCCCTCAGCGACTTCGCGTCGTCCGGGGTGGATGCGCGCAGCGCGTGCTGCACCCGGTTGCCGAGCCGGCCCAGCCCCTCTGCGGGGACATTCATCGGTGTCTGCGTGACGAAGACGATGCCCACCCCTTTCGAGCGAATCAGCCGCACGGCCTACTGCCGTTGTTCCGATTTCACCCGATTGATGGCGTTTTGCCAAGCATCGCAGTACCCTCCCATGGCTGCGCCCGGAGGCCCTTGCCCGGTAGGCTTTCCGTGTGATCTTCAAGCGCATCGGAAATGGGCGGCCATATCCCGACCACGGCCGGGAAAGCACCCGACAGTGGGCGGATGTCGCGCCGCGCCCGGTCCGCCTCGACCAGCTCGTGACCACCAAGGGACAGCTGGACCTCGAGACCCTGCTCGCCGAGGACTCCACGTTCTACGGCGACCTGTTCGCCCACGTCGTGAAGTGGCACGGCGACCTCTACCTCGAGGACGGGCTGCACCGCGCCGTGCGCGCCGCCCTGCAGCAGCGCCAGGTCCTGCACGCGCGCGTTCTCGACCTCGGCTGACCGCGCCACTCCCACCCGTGGCTCATTTCGGGCCTTTCGAGTGCTTTTATGCACATACGGGTGCCATCTGTTGATCGTTTAGTAGGCATCATCACCAGGTCGCACTACGCTGCGCCCATGAGCATGCTGACCCCTCCGGGCATGGGCGGAAAGTACCGCATCACGGGCAACACCTATCCCCGTATGCGCCGCCCCCGTCATCGCCGCAGGCTGGTCCTGTCGGCTGTCGCTGGCGTGGCGGCCCTCGGGCTGGCCGGATGGGGCACGCTGCAGCTCATCGACGTCTTCACCGGTGGCGACGGACGGGCGAACGCGGCCGAGCGCACGAAGGCCTGCCCCTCACCGACGGCTTCGGTACCCACCAGGACGCTCCCGAAGCCGGCCACCATCAAGGTCAACATCTACAACGCGACGCCGCGCGGCGGGCTGGCCAAGGCCGCCGCCGACGAACTGAAGAAGCGCGGCTTCACCATCGGCAAGGTGGGCAACGCCACGGCCGCATACGACAAGAAGGTGCCGGGCACCGCACTGCTGCTCGGCGCCCCGGCGGCGGCGAACGGCTCCTTCCCGGTGCTCGGTACGCAGCTGCCCGGGGCCGTACGGAAGACCGACGCCCGCCGGACGGCGGACGTCGATCTGATCATCGGTTCGAAGTTCACGGCGTTCAGCCCGCCTGCGGCGGCTTCCTCGGCACTCGCCGCTCTGACGAAGCCCGCCCCGGCTCCGTCCTCCTGCTGACAAGCGGGCGGCCGCGTCAGTCGACGGTGCCGTACATCCGGTCACCGGCGTCGCCGAGCCCCGGCACGATGTAGCCGCTCTCGTTGAGCCGCTCGTCGACCGAGGCGGTGACCACCGTGACCGGCGCGCCGGCCAGCTCACGCTCCATCACCTCGACGCCCTCGGGCGCCGCGAGCAGCACGACCGCGGTGACATCGTCCGCGCCGCGCTTGATCAGTTCCCTGATGGCCGCGACCAGCGTGCCGCCGGTGGCCAGCATCGGGTCCAGGACGTAGACCTGACGCCCCGAGAGGTCCTCGGGCATCCGTGTCGCATACGTCTCCGCCTGGAGCGTCTCCTCGTTGCGGATCATGCCCAGGAAGCCGACCTCGGCGGTCGGGAGCAGCCGCACCATGCCGTCCAGCATGCCGAGGCCGGCGCGCAGGATCGGCACGACCAGGGGCCGCGGGTACGACAGCTTCACGCCGGTCGTGGAGGTCACCGGGGTCTCGATGTCGACCTGCTCGGTCCGCACATCCCTGGTGGCCTCGTACGCGAGGAGAGTGACCAGTTCGTCGGCGAGCCGCCGGAAGGTCGGGGAGTCGGTGCGCTTGTCGCGCAGCGTGGTGAGTTTGTGCGCCACCAGCGGGTGGTCGACGACGTGGATCCGCATGCCGTCCACAGTAGCCGGGCCCCGGACGAGCTTCCCGCACGTCTGCACTGGCATCAAGCACCTGTTCGGGGGGAAGGTGGGGGCATACGGACCCAGGCTTTGGGGTGGTGTGTCGATTGTCCGATGGGGAGCAGCGGAAACAGCGGCAGGCCGGACGCGACGCGCGCGACCTGCCCGAGACACAGGAGAACGTGCCGGACGCGCAGGAGAGTGACGCGGCGCGCCGGAGGCGCCGGGTCCAGTTCCTCCGTGAGCTCCATGAGGCGAAGCAGCTCCGCGACCGTGTCCAGCCGCGCCGGGCCCGCGCGGCCCGTATGCGCCAACAGATGCGGATGCGCACGTTCCGCTGGTGATCGCCTGCCACCGGGGCCGCCGCGCCCTTCCCGGGACGCCGGCAAGGAGACCGCCTCCGAGCAGGAGCTTGTGGAACTGATGGCCGACGCAACGGTCGAAGACGTCTCGCTTCGCGCTCGTTTCTGCCACGATGCCGATTGGGCGGGGCCCAGAGCAGCCGGAAGACCGTCTGCCCTCCCGTCGGACCGATTCGCCTATGACCAGTGGGAGAGTCACGGTGTACTTCGCCGCACTGCTCGCGCGCACCGAAGACGGGTGGGAAGCGAGCGATACAGAGCTCGACGATGTGGAAACCCTGTCAGACCTGACAGATCTGGCCCGCGAGGCCTCGGTGGACGAGGACACGGTCCTGGTCTACATCGAGCAGGAGGACGCCTGGTTCGGCGTCGTCCGGGTGGACGGTGAGGAGGACCCCCGTATCTACATCTCGGACGCGTCCGCCGCCGCCCGCTCCTCGTACGGGGAGATCCTGCTCACCGATGAACTGCTCGGCCGCGAACCGGGGGCCGAGGACGAGATCGCCGCACTCGAGGAACTCGTGGACCTCGACGGTACGGAGGACGGCGAACCGGACAAAGCCAAGGACAGCGTTGACGGCCCGGCCGGCGCCGCTGTCGCCGAACTCGACCTGGACCCCGACCCCGACGCCGTACCGGCGGGGCCGCTCGGCGAACTCGGGATCCTTGCCGATCTCGGGCTGTCCGAGAAGGAGTTGCTGTCCCTGCGCACAGACGCGCTGGTGGAGATCGCGGACGTGCTCGGCGCGGCCGAGGTCCTGGAGGCCGTCCGTTAGGGTCCGCGGGTGAACGCACCACCACCCCAGCCCTCCTCACCGCCTCCCCCCGATCCCGTACGGGACCCGTGGCAGGCACCCATGCGCCATGCCCTTCACGAGGCCGCGCAGGCGGCGCTGGCCGGCGATGTGCCGGTCGGCGCCGTCGTCCTGGGTCCGGACGGCGCCCTGCTCGCCACCGGCCACAACGAACGCGAGGCGACGGGCGACCCGACCGCGCACGCCGAGGTGCTCGCGCTGCGCCGCGCCGCCGAGGCTCTCGGCGCCTGGCGGCTGACCGGCTGCACGCTGGTGGTCACCCTGGAGCCCTGCACCATGTGCGCGGGCGCCCTCGTGCAGTCCCGGATCGGCCGCGTGGTCTACGGGGCACGGGACGAGAAGGCCGGCGCCGCCGGTTCGCTCTGGGACGTCGTACGGGACCGTCGGCTCAACCACCGCCCCGAGGTGATCCACGGAGTGCTGGAGGACGCCTGCGCGGCCCAGCTGACGGCCTTCTTCCGGGAGCGCTGACCCTGCCGCGCACACACTCCGGCGGGGCGGCGGGAATCTGATTACGACCATGGCCCGGGATGGTCTAAGCTCTCTCTCGGTAGCGTGTCCGAGCGGCCGAAGGAGCTCGCCTCGAAAGCGAGTGTGGGGAAACTCACCGAGGGTTCAAATCCCTCCGCTACCGCAGATGGATGAAGGGGCAGACCCGTTCGGGTCTGCCCCTTCACTGCGTTCCGTCTCGGTTTCCGTCCCAGTCGGCCGGTACGAGAGCCCCGGCGGCGCCGACGTCGTCGTCGGGCCGGACGCCCTCGCGCTCCGGCGACAGGGCGGCCGCACGCCGAGGCACATGCGCTCGCCCGGTGGAGTGTCGCCGGAGGGGCACAGAACGCCGCTCCCATGATCATGTGGCGTTCCTCACAGTGAAAGCGCAGGCAGTGAAAGCAACTGCACCCTTTCGTCATTTCTGTCTGTCCCGGCGTTGTGGTGCCGGCCGGAACAGGTGAAGAAAACGTGACGGTCGACCGTTGCCCCGGCCATACGATCACCTCAAGTCGCGTCCGCGTGTCCCATTCCGCTGCGACCCCTTCTTCTCTTTTTCGGACCCCGAAGGGCTCTTGTGAAGATTCGCCGGATTCTTGCCACAGCTGTTGCCGCCGCAGTGACCACGCCTGCCCTCCTGCTGTCGGTCACCCCCGCGTTCGCCGACGACAAGCCGGCAGCGCAGACGCAGGAGAAGCCGTCCATCGCGGAGCTGGAAAAGGCCGCCGCCGCAGCGAAGGCGGCGTACGACGACGCCGTAGCGGCCGAGAGCGCCGCCTACGCGGCCCTGAGAGCGTTCGATTCCGACACCCATCCGCTGACCGCGGCGGCCAAGGCGGCCGAGACCGCTGCGGCCTTGGCCGATACCGCCAAGACCGAGGCCGACCAGGCGGTCGTCGACGCCCAGGCGGCGGTCGACGCCCTTCCGGAGACGGCCACCGAGGAGGAGAAGAGCGCCGCGGCGACGACTCTCACCGAGGCGGAGAGCGCAGCCGCAACCGCCGCCGGTGCCAAGGCCGCCGCCGACGCCGAGGTCGTGGAAGCCGATGACGCGCGTGACGACGCGCGGGTCGCCGCAGCCCGGGCCATAGGCGAGGCGCAGAAGGCCACCAAGGCAGCGCTCGCCGACAAGACCGCCGCCGACGAGGCGCTGGCCCAGGCGAAGGAGGAGGAGGCCGAGGAGGGTGAGGACGACGAGGCCTGCGTCCCCGAGACCGAGCTCACCACGGTCGTCACGGGTCTGCCGTCCACCGTCGTCGCCGGCACGAAGGTCAGCTTCAATCTCCGGGTGACCAACGGCACCGACAGGACGATGGACGAGGTGCTTCCCTTCGCCTACGTCCACGCGACCGACCGGAGCGGGCTCAACGACATCGACGACCTGGTGCACCTGCAGTGGTCGTCCACCTCGTCCTCGACGTGGGAGACCGTCGACAACGAGCACTACATGGACGCCATCAGCCCGCTGAAGGCCGGCGCCCACACCGACGTCAAGATGCGCCTCACGATCGACGCCTCGGCCCCCGCGGGCAACGGCGTCACCTTCGTCGCCGGTGACTACTTCAACGACAACGGCACCTGCGGCGGGACCCCGGACCTCGAGGGCTACGAGTTCCTGATCGCCGCCGCGGGCACCGAGCCCGGCAAGGTCGACGACGCCAAGCCCAGCACGACCGAGCCGAACACCTCGGCCCTCAAGCCGCTGAGCGGCGCGTCGGCCAGTCCCGTGAGCGGCAGTCTCGCCGCCACGGGCTCGTCCTCCGCGACGTCGCAGCTCGCCCTCGCGAGCGGCGCGGCCCTGGCGATCGGCGCGGGCGCGGTGTTCGTCGTACGCCGTCGCAAGGCCGGCTCCCACGCCTGACGCATGAGGCTGTGTGCCGGCCAATCACCCCGGCCCACGCCCTGACCGCCCAGCGGGCCCGACACCGAACGGTGTCGGGCCCGCTGCGGTGAACCTGCGTCCGGAGCCTGCTGTCGTGCGTCTCCACGCCTGATGTCGCCCTCCAGCACGCGGCCGACGGTCGGCTCCCGGGTTGTCTACGTACACTCCCGGGCATGGCATGCCGCATCAGTGAGCTGGTCATCGACTGCGCCGACCCCGACCGGCTCGCCGCATTCTGGAGCATGGTCCTCGGCTACGCCGAACTCGGCCGGGAGGACGACGGAAGCATCGAGATCGGGCCGCCCGACACCGGCAGCCTGCAGCCCACCCTCGTCCTCAGCCCCAGCAGCGAACCGCGGACCGGGAAACTCCGACTGCACATCGACGTCAGCGCCACCGACCGCGACCAGGACGCCGAGCTGGAGCGGCTGCTCGCTCTCGGCGCCAGGCCCGCCGACGTCGGCCAGACCGGCACCGGGAGCCGGCACGTCCTCACGGACCCGGAAGGCAACGAATTCTGCCTGCTGCACACCCGGCTCCAGCCGCTCTGACCACGTGCGTCCTGGCGCCGAGCCGCTCGGCCGGCCGGCTCGCTCGCACGACCCGCTCGCACCGAAGCGGCGCAGTGCGCATGACCCTTGGGGCGTTTGTCGCTCAGCACATGACTGTGGCCCCGGCTCGGAAGCCGGGGCCACAGTCGCGCATCGCGCCAGGTTCGAGGTCGGGGGAAGCGGCATCGGGGGGACAAGCCGCTTCCCCCGGTGAGAACAGGGACCAGAGGCCCTCGCCGCGGTCAGGGGGAAGTCTCGCGGTGCGGACCCCGGAGAGGTCCTGTCCCTCGGCCCGCGCGTTCCTGCTGGAAACGGCGGGCTCACCTCCCATCCTGCCTCGCGGCAGAAGCCGCAGCCGGGGGCAAAGGACCCGGATCGGAGGGTCCTTGGTCCTTAAAGACCACATCAGTGATCGGAAACAGCCATCGGATACGGCCATACGTGCGGCTAGAATCACCCGACTGCACAGGTGATCGAAAGGGAAAGGCGGGACTGTGGTGCAAGCGAAGAAGATCGCGCTCTACTTGATTGTGGTCTTCGTGCTGTACACGATCATCACGTCTCCCGCCCGGGCCGCCGATCTCGTCCAAGTAGGGTTCGAAGGCGTGTCGAGCGCCGCACAGGGCGTCGGAGACTTCATGTCCGAGCTCGTGAAGTAGGAGAACCCCATGATCCGCCACCTGGTCCTGTTCAAGCTGAACGACGGCGTGGAACGGGACGATCCGCGGGTTGTCGCCGGAGCACAGGCCTTCCGGGAGCTCGAGGGGACGATCCCCGAGCTGGAGTTCTGGGAGTGCGCCTGGAACATCACCGACCGGCCGATCGCCTACGACTTCGCCATCAACTCGGCGGTCGCGGACGAGGACTCCCTGAAGCGCTACATCGAGCACCCCGCGCATCAGGCTGCGGCCGGAAAGTGGCGCGAATTCGCCACTTGGGTGATTGCCGACTACCCGTTCTGACGCGTCGCCGCCCCTCGGCCCCTGCAGCCCCTCACCTTTCAGGAGAGGGGCTTTTCGTTGTGTTTAAACCGAATTGCCCTCAACACGACTCTATACGGTGCTTGCACACAGTGGACCTGTCTTGTGATGCTATGACCGCTTTTGACGGATGAGTTGACCGTAGTTGACCGCAAAGGGGTGGCGACACCGTGCCGGCCAGTACAGCGCCTCAAGTCCCGCCCCAGAACGTCCAGACGGACGACATCCAGACCGAGACGCCCGACCCCTCCACGCCCACCAGGACCCGGGGCGCGGACACCAGAGCGCTCACCCAGGTGCTGTTCGGCCGGCTCAAGGGGCTCGAACCGGGCACCTCGGAACACTGCAGGGTGCGCGCCGCCCTGATCGAGGCGAACCTGCCCCTCGTGCGGTACGCCGCGGCCCGCTTCCGCAGCCGCAACGAGCCGATGGAGGACGTCGTCCAGGTCGGCACCATCGGCCTCATCAACGCCATCGACCGCTTCGACCCGGAACGCGGCGTCCAGTTCCCGACGTTCGCCATGCCCACCGTGGTCGGGGAGATCAAGCGCTACTTCCGCGACAACGTACGGACCGTGCACGTCCCGCGGCGGCTGCACGAGCTCTGGGTCCAGGTCACCGGCGCCACCGAGGACCTGACGACCGCCCATGGGCGCTCACCCACGACCGGCGAGATCGCCGAGCGGCTGAAGATCTCCGAGGACGAGGTACTCGCCTGCATCGAGGCGGGCCGCTCCTACCACGCGACCTCCCTGGAAGCCGCACAGGAGGGCGACGGCCTGCCGGGGCTCCTGGACCGGCTGGGCTACGAGGATCCGGCCCTCGCCGGGGTCGAACACCGCGATCTGGTACGGCATCTGCTCGTCCAGCTTCCCGAACGCGAGCAGCGGATCCTGCTGCTGCGCTACTACAACAATCTGACCCAGTCCCAGATCAGCGCCGAACTCGGTGTCTCCCAGATGCATGTGTCAAGGCTTCTGGCCAGAAGTTTTGCCCGTCTGAGATCCGCAAACAGGATCGAGGCGTAACCAGAACGGGTAGATCGTACAGAGACCGGTTCCAGCAGCACAAAAGCCACATACCCCCTGATTTCCGGTCAGTTTTGCCGCTGACTTGTCGACATGTCACTACAGCGTGTTGCCGACATGTGACATTCTGCTGGAACCGCGTTTGCCGCAGCCCTACCGCCGGTATTCAGGTGGAGGCTGCGTTCCTCCGATGGTCGTGGCCGCCGCGACCGTCCGCGACCTCAAGGGGGTGGCATGTCCGCAGAACAGGGCAGCTCGAAGGTGCTCACGCTCACGAAGAGCGCACCAGCACCTGCCGTGCTCACCAGCTCGTCGGAAGCCATCGACACCCGCACTCTGTCCCGCTCCCTGTTCGTGCGGCTCGCCGCACTGGGTCCCGCATCGGGCCCCGATGGAACAGACAGTCCGGAGCGGACCTATGTGCGGGACACACTCATCGAGCTCAACCTCCCGCTCGTGCGGTATGCGGCGGCGCGGTTCCGGAGCCGTAACGAACCGATGGAGGACATCGTCCAGGTCGGCACGATCGGCCTGATCAAGGCGATCGACCGGTTCGACTGCGAGCGGGGCGTGGAGTTCCCCACGTTCGCGATGCCGACCGTGGTGGGCGAGATCAAGCGCTTCTTCCGCGACACCTCGTGGTCGGTGCGGGTGCCGCGCCGGCTCCAGGAACTGCGGCTCGCCCTCACCAAGACCAGTGACGAGCTCGCCCAGAAGCTCGACCGCTCGCCGACCGTGCCGGAGCTCGCCAAGGCACTCGGGGTCTCCGAGGAGGACGTGGTCGACGGCCTGGCCGTCGGCAACGCCTATACGGCCTCCTCGCTGGACTCCCCGTCACCCGAGGACGACGGCGGCGAGGGCTCGCTGGCGGACCGCCTGGGCTACGAGGACGCGGCGCTGGAGGGCGTCGAGTACCGCGAGTCCCTGAAACCGCTGCTGGCCAAGCTCGCCCCGCGGGAGCGGCAGATCATCATGCTGCGCTTCTTCGCCAACATGACCCAGTCGCAGATCGGCGAGGAGGTCGGCATCTCGCAGATGCATGTCTCACGGCTGCTGACCCGGACGCTCACCCAGCTCAGGGAGGGACTCATCGCCGACTGACCCCGCACGGGTCAGCGATTGACGGCGCATCAGCCGGTCCGGCGCGACGCCGGACACGCGCCTCCACCGGCCGCCGGGGCACCTTGATCACCGCCTCGGCGGCCGCGGCGTGCCCGGCCGGAAACGGCGCCGCAGCAAGGAAGCAGCCACTTGCCCACGGAGTCGACGCAGCCGCTCCTGCACCGGCGGTCGGGCGCGGGCGGCGGTGCTTTGCGGACCCCAGGGGCGGCGTACACCGGGTGCGGGCGCAGCAAGACGTCCCGGGCCTCCGGCAGGCATGCCGGAGGCCCAGGACGTCACGCCGTAGGAAGTGACAGGGACCTGACCTGACGACGAAGGTCCCCGTACACGGGGACCGCGGTCAGCCGAGTGCGAGCCAGGCGACCGCGCCGAGGACGACGACGACCGCGACGACAACCGCGATCACCCCGGTCTTCGGCCCGGACGACGTCGCGGCCGGCTGCTGCCTGCGCTGCGGCTCGCCCTCGTCGACAAAGGCGCGGAACATCTGCGTGCTGCCCGCCGGGTCGTGAGTGCCCTCGGGGCCCGGCTGCGGGGCGTGCGGGTTGTGTGCCATGGCCCAGGACCCTAGCGAACTCAGGGGTACCGCCCAACCCCCGGGTCCACAGCGGGCGATGCCCGTCCAAGCCGTCCACGGCCTCTTCACCCGTCCACCGAAGCAATCCGCACCTCCTCCACGCGCCCGCCGGGACATCCGTCCGGTGGAGCCCCCGGCCGCTTCCTGTGCTGCGGAACACATCCCGCGCAGCTCACCGGCCCTGCGCTGCGGGCTTGACCGGGACCCTACGGAGGCTTTTGCCTTCCTTTACTTCTGCAAGCCCGCTTTCGTTTGCCTGTAGCAACCAACAGCTTCTATCGTTGCCCTAAGCAACAAGATGACCCGTGAAAAACCTGGAGGGCCGGTGGCCGCACGGAGCCAGTACGAGGAACTGGCCCGGCAGCTCAGCGCCGTCGGAGCCGTCAAACGGGGCCTGGCTCGCATCCTGCCCGCCGAGTGCCCCGGTGGCTCGGCCACCGTCCTGACCCTGCTGTCCAAGTACGGCGAGATGCGGATTACCAGGCTCGCCGAGCTTCTCGCCGTGGACATGTCGGTGACCAGTCGGCACGTAGCTCACGCCGTGGAGAACGGCTGGATCGAACGGTTCCCGGACCCTGCGGACAAGCGGTCCCGCATCCTGCGGCCGACCCCCGCGGGCAACGAGCTGCTCGGCGAGCTGTCGCGGCGGACCACGGAAATGTTCGCCCACAACCTCACCGACTGGTCCGACGAGGACGTCGGACAACTCAACACGTTGCTGTCCCGGCTGCGTGACAGCTTCTCCTGCCGCGGCCCCGGTGGCTGCGTCCCCGGAAGGCACAGCGCTGACTGCCGCGCCGGACACTCCGAGGATTCGCACACCCGTACACCTGTGTAACAGAAGCAAAGACAAGGAACTCCATGGCTACGACCACACCGACCGGTGTGCGGGGCGGCCACGCCAAGCACGGGGCATCAGAAGCCCCCGACGGCACGCCGATGACACACCGGCAGATCATGGAAGCGCTCACCGGGCTGCTGCTCGGCATGTTCGTCGCGATCCTGTCGTCGACGGTCGTTTCCAACGCCCTGCCGGAAATCATCTCCGACCTCGGCGGCGGCCAGAGCGCCTACACCTGGGTCGTCACGGCCTCGCTGCTGGCCATGACCGCCACCACCCCCCTGTGGGGCAAGCTCTCCGACCTGTTCAGCAAGAAGCTGCTGGTCCAGATAGCTCTGATCATCTACGTGCTCGGCTCGGTCGTGGCCGGTCTGTCGACCAGCAGCGGCATGCTCATCGCCTGCCGCATCGTGCAGGGCATCGGCGTCGGCGGTCTCTCCGCCCTCGCCCAGATCGTGATGGCCGCGATGATCTCCCCGCGCGAGCGGGGGCGCTACAGCGGCTACCTCGGCGCGGTCTTCGCCGTCGCCACCGTGGGCGGCCCGCTGCTCGGCGGTGTCATCACCGACACCAGCTGGATGGGCTGGCGCTGGTGCTTCTACGTGGGTGTGCCGTTCGCGGTCATCGCCCTGATCGTGCTCCAGAAGACCCTGAAGCTCCCGGTCGTCAAGCGCGAGGTCAAGGTCGACTGGTCGGGCGCGTTCTTCATCAGCGCCGCCGTCTCGCTGCTGCTGCTCTGGGTGACCTTCGCGGGCGACAAGTACGACTGGGTCTCGTGGCAGACGTACACGATGCTCGCGGGCGCGGTCCTGCTCACGCTGGTCTTCGTGTTCATCGAGTCCCGTGCCAGTGAGCCGATCATCCCGCTGCGCCTCTTCCGCAACCGGACCATCACCCTGGCGTCGATCGCCTCGCTGTTCGTCGGCATCGCGATGTTCGCGGGCACCGTCTTCTTCAGCCAGTACTTCCAGCTGGCGCGCGACAAGTCGCCGACCATGTCCGGCGTCATGACCATTCCGATGATCGCCGGGCTCTTCCTCTCGTCGACCGTCTCGGGCCAGGTCATCACCAAGACGGGCCGCTGGAAGGCCTGGCTGGTCGCCGGTGGCTTCCTGGTCACCGCGGGCCTCGGGATGCTGGGCACCATCCGGTACGACACCGAGTACTGGCACATCGCGATCTTCATGTTCGTGATGGGCCTCGGCGTCGGCATGATGATGCAGAACCTGGTTCTCGCCACGCAGAACCAGGTCGCTCCCGCCGACCTCGGCGCGGCCAGTTCCGTCGTCACGTTCTTCCGTTCGCTCGGTGGCGCCATCGGCGTCTCCGCGCTGGGCGCCGTCATGGCCAACCGCGTCACCCACTACGTCAAGGACGGCCTGGCCGACCTCGGCCCCGAGGGCGCCGCACTGGGCCACGGTGGTACCGGCGGCGGGGGCATCCCCGACCTGGACGCGCTCCCCGGTCCGCTCCGTACGGTCATGGAGGTCGCCTACGGCCACGGTGTCGCCGACGTCTTCCTCTACGCCGCCCCGGCCGCGCTCGTCGCCTTCATCGTGACGATCTTCATCAAGGAGGTCGCGCTGAAGACGAACGCCGGCAACGACAAGGCCCCGGCCACCGCAGAGGCACCCGCCACCGAGGCCGCCGAGGCCACCACGGGCACCACCGCGCTCGTCGCCGAAGCAACGGCCGGGGTCACCTCGGTCGACGCCCCGGAGGCAACGGTGACGACCGCACAGGGGACGCCCGTACGCGGAGTCGTGCGCGGTGCCGAAGGCGCACCTGTCGCCCGGGCCGCCGTCACGCTGATCTCCCTGGGCGGCCGGCAGCTGGGGCGCTCCGTCGCCCAGGCCGACGGCGGCTACGTACTTCACGCACCGGGCTCCGGTTCGTACGTCCTGATCGCGTCCGCCGACGGCTTCCAGCCGCAGGCCTCCACCGTGGTCGTCGGCGAGGAGCCGCTCGCCTACGACATCCTGCTCGCCGGTACGAGCGGTCTCGCCGGGACCGTACGGACCGCCGAGGGCGGCACCCCGGTCGAGGGCGCGATGGTCGTCGTGACCGATGTGCGCGGCGATGTGCTGGCCACCGGCACCTCGGGCGAAGCGGGCGACTTCACCTTCGGCGAGCTGATCCCCGGCGCGGTGACCGTCGCCGTGACGGCCGCCGGCTTCCGTCCGCTGGCCCTGCCGGTGGAGATCGGCGGCCAGGGCGTCACCCGGGTCGACGCGGCGCTGCGGTCCGGTGCCCTGGTCCAGGGTGTCGTACGGGCCGGTTCCGGCCGGGCCCCGCTGCCCGACGCCCGGGTCACGCTCATCGACGCGGCGGGCAACGTGGTCGCGGGCTCGACGACCGGTGAGGACGGCGCGTACGCCTTCACCGACCTGGACGCGGGAGAGTACTCGGTCATCGCGACCGGTTACCCGCCGGTGGCCACCGCGCTGACCGTGACGAGTGGCGGAGTCGACGGCCACGACATCGAGCTTGCCCACCCGGGCGAGTAGACACGGAAGATCCACAAAGACCCCTGGCGGAACAGCGCTTCGAGCGGAGAGGCTGTGGCCGCCGGCGGAAATGGGCCCCGTGGTGGGGGACGGCAGGCAGGGGACGGCCTGCTGTCCCCGCCCGGGGCCCGACTCATTGAGTCACTGAGCAACTGAGCAACTGAGTGATGGAGCAAGGAGAGAGCACAGGATGGGACTTCGCGCACAGGTACGGACGCGGGACGGCTGGGCGGTCCAGCACGCGGTCATCACGGTGACCGACATGACGGGCGCCCAGGTGCTCAGGGCCGCCGCCGACGAGAACGGGGCCGTCCGCGCCGACGACCGCCTGCAGGCCGGCGCGTACACGGTGATCGTCACAGCGGTCGGATACGCACCCGCCGCCTCCACCGCGCTCGTCACAGCAAGCGGCCGGGTCGAGGCGGGCACCGTGGTGCTCGCCCGGCAGGGCGGTGTGGAACTGCCGCCGCCGGGCACCTGGTCACTGGACCCGGTGCACTCCTCGGTGGCCGCGGTCGCGCAGCACCTGGGGATCTCCAGCGTGCACGGCCGGTTCACCGAATTCGGCGGCCGGATCGAGATCGCGCAGGACGTCCAGCGCTCCCGGGTGGAGGCCTTCATCACCCCGGCCAGCATCGACACGGGCAACGGCATGCGGGACAAGCACCTGCGCTCGCCCGACTTCCTGGACGTCGAGCGGTTCCCGGAGATCACCTACCGCTCGCGCGCCCTGACCCCGGCCGGACCCGACCGCTGGACGGTCCACGGCGTGCTCACGATGCACGGCGTCGCCCGTGACATCGACCTGGACCTCAGCTACCTCGGCACCGGCCCCGACCCGTGGGGCGGGGTACGGGCGGCCTTCCACGCCACGGCCGAACTGCGCCGTGAGGACTTCGCCATGAACTACAACCAGGTGGTGCAGGCGGGCATCTCCGCGATCGGTACGACCCTGCGTGTGGAGCTGGACATCCAGGCCGTGCAGGGGGATTCGGTCCCGGCATAGGGTTGGCCGCATGGCACCGAACATCGCGACCAACACCGCCGTGGAGCTCGCCGGACTGCTGGACTTCGTACGGCCCAGGCACCGGGCGATCCTGCTGACCACCCGGGCCGACGGCCGCCCCCAGGGCTCCCCGCTCACCTGCGGCGTCGACGACGCGGGCCGGATCGTCGTCTCGACCTACCCCGAACGGGCCAAGACCCGCAACGCCAAGCGGGACGAGCGCGTCAGCGTGATCGTCCTGTCGGACGAGTGGAACGGCCCGTGGGTACAGATCGACGGTTCGGCCGAGGTGATCGACTCGCCGGAGTCGGTCGAGCCGCTCGTCGAGTACTTCCGGAACATCTCCGGTGAGCACCCGGACTGGGACGAGTACCGCGCGGCGATGGTGAAGCAGGGGAAGTCCATCATCCGGATCACCCCGGAGCGCTGGAGTCCCGTCGCCACCGGCGGCTTCCCCGCCCATCTGGCCACCGGCGGCTGACGGTTCCCGTGGTGCTGCCCCGCCCCGATCCGCCCCGCCCCGATCTGCTCGCGCGGGCCGAGCTCCTGGCCGCGCCCGCCGTCGACGCGTCGGTGGTCCGGGCGCTGGAGCGGATCACCGGGCGTCCGGTGGGACGCGCGCACGACACCGTGCCTGAAGGGCCGTTCCTGTATGTGGGTGACACGCTGCCCCGTGCCCTGCGCACCGGACAGCTGGCGTGGTTCCACAGCGTCAACGCGGGTACGGACGCGCTGCTCGCCGCCGGACCGTGGCCCGAAGGGGCGCTGCTGACCCGGACCGTCGGCCGGATGGGTGAGCGGATCGCCCAGTACGTGCTGGCCTGGGTGCTCGCCGAATGCCAGTCCGTCCCGGAGCACACCGCACAGCACGCCGCGTCAGGGTGGCGCCGCATCCCCTCCGAGCTCGCCGCCGGGCAGACCGTCGTCGTCCACGGCACCGGACGCATCGGCTCCGCGGTCGCGGAACTGCTGAAGGCGTGTTCGCTGCGCACGGTGGGCGTCTGCCGCACCCCCCGTGACGTACCGCCGGGCTTCGACCGGGTGGTCGCGGCCGGCGGGGACGAGGAGACCGCAGCGCTGGCCGAAGCCCGGTGGGTGGTGTCCACGCTCCCGCTGACCGGCGCCACGGAGCGGTTCTTCGGCAACGGACGGTTCACCGCGATGAGGGGCGCCTCCTTCGTCAACGTCGGCCGGGGCGCGTGCGTGGACATGGCGGCGCTGGAGGCCGCCCTGCGTTCCGGGACGGTGCGACGGGCCGTCCTCGACGTGCTGCCCGACGAACCCGCCGGTCCCGACGACGCCGCCTGGCAGCTGCCGCGCACCGTGATCACCTCGCACTCCGCGGGCATCACGGCCGACGAGGACGTCGTCACGGACTTCGCAGCCTGCTGGGAGGCGGTGGCCGAGGGGCGCCGTCCCGCGCTCGCCGTGGACACGGGGCGCGGGTACTGACGCCGCGGGGCTACTGGCGGACTGTCCGTTGGCACATCGCTTCGATGCCCGCGATCAGAAGGTCCAGCGCGAACGTGAAGTCCCGCTCGCGCATCTCCTCGACGGTGTCCCCGCCGCGCGCGTCCATGGCTGCTTCCGAGGTCTGCACGATGTGCTGGTGCTCCGGATGGGAGCGGATCGTGCTCATGGCCTGCTGGAAGTACGCGTCCTGGCTCAGCCCGGCCTGCGCCGAACGCTGCAGGAAATGCCCCTCGATGGTGCCGAATCCGTAGACGAACTGGAAGACGGCGGACGTCGCACCCGTCTGGTGCTCCAGGGGCAGTCCGGTGGCCCGGATGACGTCCTGGACCGCGTACGAGAACAGCATCGAGTGCGGCCCGATGTTCAGGAAGTTCCCGGCGAGCGCCGAGGCCCAGGGGTGCCGGACCAGCATCTGCCGGTAGCTGGTGGCCAGTTCGCGCAGCCGCTCGCGCCAGCCCGTGTCCTCCCGCGGCGGCGCGATCTCCCCGAAGACGGTGTCCAGAGCCAGTTCCAGCAGGTCGTCCTTGGTGTCGACGTACCAGTAGAGGGACATCGCCGTGACGTCGAGATCGGCGGCGAGGCGGCGCATGGAGAACTTCGCGAGGCCCTCGGCGTCCAGCAGCCGCACGCTCGCCGCGGTGATCCTGTCCCGGTCGAGGCCGGCCGGCTGATCTGTCCTGCGGCTGCGCGAAGGGTTTCGCCGGTCCAGCCACACACTGATCCGTGCCGGGTTGTTCGCACCGTCCGCCGCGGACCCCATGACGCACTCTCCTCGACTTGCCGACGGTACGGACTGCCCTGGGCATCCGTCTCAACGGGCTGGCGTACGGAGCGGATGACGCCCCTCCGTACGGCACTCCGTCCGATGCTATGCCCGCTGCTCAGGCCGCGTCCGCCCGAGCGGTGTCCGAGCGGTCGGGGGCGGGCCCCGCCGCGTCCGCGCGCTCCGCCCGGCGCAGCAGTACGGCCGCCAGCAGACCGCCCGCCAGTACCGCCGCCGCACCGACCAGCTGACTGGCCTCCAGGCCCGAGGCGAAGGCGTCGGTGATCCGCTGCTGTTCCCTCTCGCCGTCGGCGGCGCCGAGCGCCGCGGGCAGCGAGGCCGCCCCGACGGCGGCCGGTACGAGAGCGGCGAACCGCGAGTTCAGTACGGCTCCGAGCACGGCGACCCCGAGCCCGTTGCCGAATTCGGCGAGTGTGCCGTTGACCCCGGCGCCGACGCCCGCCTTCTCCCGCGGGATGGCGCTCATGATCGCGTTGGCCATGGCGGGCATGGCGAGCGCGATACCCGCGCCCATGACGACCAGCCCGAGCAGCATGCCGCCGTATCCGTGGCGGCCGAGCAGCGCGATGGCCCCGAGCCCGGTGGCCAGCAGGCTCATCCCGGTGGCGATGGTGGCGGGCGACCCCATTTTCGGGACGAGACGGGCGCCGAGCCCGGTGAGGTTGAGGGCCACCACGGTGAGCGCGAGCGGAGCGGTACGCATACCGGCCTCCAGCGGCCCGTACCCGAGCACGAACTGCAGGTGCTGGGTGAGCAGGAAGAGCGATCCGCCCATCCCGAAGGCGACCAGGATCGCGCCCGCGACCGCGCCGATGAACTTCTGGTTCCGGAAGAAGTGCATGTCCAGCATCGGGTACGGGATGTGGAGCTCCCACAGGACGAATCCGGTGAGGACGGCGACTCCGGTGAAGGCGGTCAGCATGACCTGGCCGGAGCCCCAGCCGTGTTCCGGGCCGGAGATGATCGCGTACACGACGGCGGCCATGCCGATGGTGGAGAGCAGTGCGCCGAGCAGGTCCGGGCGGTCGCCCCGGGGGTTCTTGGACTCGGGGACGAGCCGGACGACAGCGATCGCGCCGATGACCGCCACAGGAATGTTGATCAGGAAGATCGCGCCCCACCGGAAGGAGTCGAGCATGACGCCGCCGACGAGCGGACCGACGGCGAAACCGAGGGAGTTGACGGTGGACCAGATGCCGATCGCCTTGACGCGCTCGGTGTCGTCGAAGATCTGCACGACGACGGCCAGAGTGGTGGTGATCAGCAGCGCGCCGCCGATGCCCATCCCTGCGCGCGCGGCGATCAGCTGTCCGGAGGACTGCGCGAGCCCGGCCACCAGGGAGCCGATGCCGAACAGCACGAGGCCCGCGACGAGCATTTTCTTGCGGCCGTAGCGGTCGGATGCGCTCCCCGCCGTGAGCAGCAGGCCCGACTGGACGAGCGAGTAGGCGTTGATCATCCACTGCACATCGGCGGTGGAGGCGTTCAGCTCGGTGGTGAGGGAGGGGATCGCCACGTTCAGGACGGTGTTGTCGAGCAGCACGGTGAGCTGGGCGAGGCAGATGACGCCGAGGATCAGCCAGCGCTGCGGATGGCTTCCCCGGGGGGCGAGGTCGTTCTGCTCGGCGGCGGTCGCCGTCATGCGGGCTCCTGGTTCTCCGATGCACTTGTACGGTGTATAGGGCTACGCGTCGTACACCGTAAAGCACTTCCCGTACGGTGTACAACTCGTTTGCGCGCGGCATCCGGGCGGGTAGTCCTCTCGACGCTGACCTGACAAGCGCCCGAGCGGATACGAGTGGAGTGACATGTACGTGCGTCGTCGTACGGTGGGCATGTTGATCGCTGCGGGTCTGTCGGTGGCCGCACTCGCGCCGCCCGCGGGGGCTGCCGAGGCGGGACACGCCGTACCGCTCCGCGTCGCGACGTACAACATCCATGCCGGTGCGGGCATGGATCAGGTCTTCGACCTGGACCGTCAGACGTCCCAGCTACGCGCGCTGGACGCGGATGTGATCGGCCTTCAGGAAGTCGACGCGCACTGGGGTGCGCGCAGCGAGTGGCGTGATCTGGCGGGTGAGCTCGCCCGGCGACTGCACATGCGGGTGTCGTTCGCGCCGATCTACAGCCTCGATCCCTTGACGCCCGGCGAACCCCGGCGTGAGTACGGGGTGGCGGTGCTGTCCCGGTACCGGATCATCAGCGCCGAGAACCACGACATCACAAGGCTCTCGACCCAGGATCCGAACCCGGTCCCGGCGCCCGCGCCGGGCTTCGCCGAGGTGGTGCTGCGGGTGCAGGGGCTGCCCGTGCATGTGTACGTGACGCATCTGGACTACCGGCCCGATCCGTCCGTGCGCATCGCGCAGATCGCCGACACCCGGCGCATCATGGCCGAGGACCGGGGCGGCCGGCAGATCCTCCTGGGCGATTTCAACGCGGAGCCGGACGCGCCGGAACTCGCTCCGCTCTGGCAGGAGCTGACGGACGCCGATCCGGGCGCGCCGACCTTCCCGGCGCAGGATCCGGTGAAACGAATCGATTTCGTGGCGGTGTCGAAGTCCGGCGCCGGGGCCGTGCGGGTACGCGACGGGGCGGTGGCCGAGACGCTCGCCTCGGACCACCGCCCTGTTGTCGCCGATCTTGAACTGCGGCGTCAGCTGCCGCTCTTCGGCTGAGTGAGGTCGTAGAAGGTCGCGCTGCCCGCCGTGACCTCCTTGAAGTTGTCCTCCACCCACGTCGAGATCTGGGACGAGGCGCCGCTGCCACCCATGCCGCCACCGCCGCCCGTGCCGCCCGAGACGAAGTAGTGGATCTTCCCGTCCTCGACGTACTTCTTGAACTGCGCGAGCGTCGGGGACGGGTCGCTGCCGTTGAAGCCGCCGATCGCCATCACCGGGTCACCGGTGGCGAGCTGGTAGCTCGCGGCGTTCTGCGAACCGATGGCCGCTGCGGACCAGGTGTAGTCGTCGGCGTTCTTCCCGAGGAGCTTCTCGGCCTCCGCGCCGACGGACGAACCGCCGAGCAGACCGCCCATGCCGCCACCGCCGCCCATGCCGCCCTCGCCCGTGGTGCCGCCGGGCATACCACCCTGCCGGCTGCCGGGGGCCTGGCCCTGCTGCCCCTGGCCCGGCTGTCCCTGACCCGGCCCACCGCCCGGGAAGCCGCCGCCCTGGGCGTTGCCCGGAGCCTGGCCGCCCTGCTGCGTGCCCTGCCCGGGAGGCGTCCCGCCCCCGGGACCGCCACCGGCACCACCGGGGCCGCCGCCCCGGCCGCCACCGCCACCGGGGCCGCCCGTGCTCGCGCCCGCCGGTCCGGCGGTGACGATCGAGCCCTGGTGCCCGGTGTTCAGCGTGCTGATCGTGTACGCCGTCGGCCCGGCCAGCGACGCGGCCAGACCCAGCCCCACCGCTGCGAGGGCGAGTACCCGCCCCAGCCGTGCGGCGAGCAGCAGACCCACCGCCCCCACGAGACCGCCGACCAGGACGGCCCAGCGCAGCCACGGGACGTAGTCCGGGGTGCGCCCCAGCAGGACGTACGACCACACGGCCGTCACCGCGACGGTCCCGCCGAGCGCGGCACCCGCCCACCACTTGGTCCGCTCCTCCCACAGAACGGTGGCGCCCATGCCGACCAACGCCGCGCCGTAGGGCGCCAGCGCAACGGTGTAGTACTGGTGGAAGATCCCGGCCATGAAGCTGAAGACGAGGGCCGTCATCAGCAGCGAACCGCCCCAGGCGAGGAACGCCGCACGGGCCGTGTCGGTCCTCTTCGCCCGCCAGGTCAGCCAGATGCCCGCGACCAGCAGGATCAGCGCGGCGGGCAGCAGCCAGGCGATCTGGCTGCCGATCTCGGAGTTGAACATCCGGCCGACGCCGGTCTCGCCCCAGCCGCCGCCCTGTCCGCCGCCCCCGCCACCGCCGACGCTTCCGGTCTCCTCACCGTTGATCCGGCCGAGTCCGTTGTAGCCGAAGGTGAGCTCGAGGAAGGAGTTGTTCTGCGAGCCGCCGATGTAGGGGCGCGAGGAGGCGGGCCACAGCTCGACGATCGCCACCCACCAGCCGCCCGCGACGACCATCGCGAGGGCGGACAGGCCCAGCTGGCCGAACCGCTTGCGTACGGACACGGGCGCGAACACCGCGTACAGCACCGCCAGCGGCGGCAGGATCAAGAACGCCTGCAGGGTCTTCGACAGGAAGGCGAGACCGACCGCGACCCCCGCCCACACCAGCCACTTCGTCCGGCCGCCCTCCAGGGCGCGCAGGACGCAGTACACGGTGACGGTCATCAGCAGCGCGAGCAGCGCGTCCGGGTTGTTGAAGCGGAACATCAGTGCGGCGACCGGCGTCAGTGCGAAGACCGCCATCGTGATCAGCCCGGCGGCAGCGCTGAAGCGGCGGCGCACGGCCGCGTACAGGACACCGGCCGTGGCAACGCCCATCAGCACCTGCGGGGCGAGGATCGCCCAGGAGTTGAGGCCGAAGATCCGTACCGACAGGGCCATCGGCCAGAGCGTGGCCGGGGGCTTGTCGACGGTGATGGCGTTCGCGGAGTCCAGTGAGCCGAAGAAGAACGCCTTCCAGCTCTGGCTGCCGGCCTGCACGGCGGCGGAGTAGAAGGAGTTGGCGTATCCGGAGGCGCTGAGATTCCACAGGTACGCGAGTGTGATCACCAGCAGCATGCCGAGGAAGGCGGGCCGCGCCCAGCGCGGATCCTCGGGCCGCCCCTGCCGGGTACGCCGCAGCAACGGCTCCTTCGGGCGGCTGTGGCCCTGCCGTGCGGCTGACGCTGCCGGTGACGCGAACGGCCCGGGGGTGTCCGGCGGGGCCGGGAGGTGGTCGGGGTGCGTGGCGGTCATCGGACGTTCCTCAGTTCGTGTGCGGGACCCTTGCGGGCGTCCTGGTGGTCCGTGCGCCGGTCCGGGAAGACCCAGGCGCGGAAGAGCAGAAACCGCAGCACCGTCGCCGCGAGGTTGGCCGCGATCAGCACGGCGAGCTCCGTGCCGTGCGAGGGCGCTCCGGACGCCGCGCCCAGTGCGGCGAGCGAGCCGCTGGTGAGCGCGAGCCCGATGGCGAAGACGACGAGCCCCTGCGCCTGGTGCCGTACGGCGCCGCCCCGGCCGCGTACGCCGAAGGTGAGCCTCCGGTTCGCTGCCGTATTGGCGACGGCGGACACCAGAAGTGCCGCTCCGTTGGCGAACTGCGGCCCGACGCCCTGCCGGAAGAGGGAGTACAGGACGAGATAGAACAGCGTGGAGAGCGCGCCCACGACGCAGAAACCGACCAGCTGCCGTGCCAGCCCGCCCGGCACCCCGGGAAGGGCCCGGTCGCGCGGGTCGTCCCCGAACGGCCGTGCCAGCCGGTCCAGCGGCAGCGCTCCGACGGCCAGCGCCCGCCCCACCCGCCATACGCCCTTGAGGTCCTCGGTCGCCGTCTTCACGATGTGCACGGTGGAGTCCGGGTCGTCGACCCAGTCGACCGGTACCTCATGGATGCGCAGCCCGGCCCGCTCGGCGAGCACCAGCATCTCGGTGTCGAAGAACCACCCGGTGTCCTCGACCATCGGCAGCAGCCGCTGCGCGACCTCACGCCGGATCGCCTTGAACCCGCACTGCGCGTCACTGAACCGGGCGGCCAGCGAGGAGCGCAGGATGAGGTTGTAGGCCCGCGAGATGAACTCCCGCTTCGAGCCGCGCACCACGCGCGAGCTGCGCGCGAGACGCGAGCCGATGGCCAGGTCGGAGTGCCCGGAGATCAGCGGGGCGACCAGCGGCAGGAGGGCGTTGAGGTCCGTCGAGAGGTCGACGTCCATATAGGCGAGGACCGGGGAGTCCGAGTGGGACCAGACGGTACGCAGTGCCCGCCCCCGGCCCTTCTCCTCCAGCCGGTACGACCGCACCTCCGGGATCAGGGCCGCGAGCTGCGCCGCCACCTGGGGCGTGCGGTCGGTGCTCGCGTTGTCCGCGACGGTGATCCGGAAGCGGTACGGGAACGTGCGCGCCAGATGGTCGTGCAGGCGCAGCACACAGGTTTCGAGGTCCTTCTCCTCGTTGTAGACGGGGACCACCACGTCGAGTACGGGAGCACCGGCCGCGTCGACCGCTGCGGCCAGGAGATGCTCCCGGGCCGGCAAGGTGCTCCAAGGGGTGTCGGTTCGCATGACACCGACATTCGCCAACCGCGCTGTCACACCCGTGTGGTGAGCCTGTGGTCCGGCTGTGAGTACCCTGCCGGGCCGCCCTCGTACACCGCGTCCGCCGGCAGGTGCACGGCGAAGACCGTGTTCCCCGGCACCGAGCGCACCTCGGCCTGCCCGCCGTGGGCGGCGACGACGGCCTGCACGATGGCGAGCCCCAGTCCCGTCGAGCCGGCGTTCCGGGAGCGCGAGGCATCGCCGCGCGCGAACCTTTCGAAGACGTGCGGCTGCAGTGCGGCCGGGATGCCGGGCCCGTTGTCCTGGACCTCCAGCGTCACCCAGGGCATGTCCCTGCGCGCTTCCCGCACACGGACGGTCACCGTGGTTCCCGGCGGGGTGTGCGTACGGGCGTTCGCCAGAAGGTTGACCAGCACCTGCTGGATCCTGGTCGGATCGGCGCGTACGGTCGCGGGCACCTCGGGCAGTTCAAGACGCCAGTGGTGCGTGGGCCCCGCCATGCCCCCGGAGGCCCGGCCCGCGTCCCCGTCCCCGGAAGTCCGGCCCGCGACGCCCGCGTCGCTCACCGCGTCGATGACGAGCGGCGACAGATCGGTGCTCTCGTACGAGAGCGGCCGGCCGGCGTCGAGCCGGGCCAGCAGCAGCAGGTCCTCCACCATGCCCGTCATCCGTTCCGCCTCGGACTCGATGCGTCCCAGGGCGTGCCGGGTGTCGGGACCGGCGTTCTCCCGGCCCCGCCGGGTGAGTTCGGCGTACCCGCGGATCGAGGCGAGCGGGGTCCGCAGCTCGTGGCTGGCGTCCGCGACGAACTGCCGTACCCGCATCTCGCTCTTCTGCCGCGCGTCCAGGGCCGAACCGACGTGTCCCAGCATCCGGTTGAGGGCCGAACCGACCTGGCCGACCTCGGTACGTGGATCGGCCTCGGCGTCCGGAACTCGTTCGAAAAGGGCGACCTCCCCACTGTGGAGGGGAAGTTCGGAGACCCGGGTCGCGGTGGCCGCCACCCGGCGCAGCGGGCGCAGGGCGACGCCGACCATCGCGGCGCCCGCGATTCCGGCGGCGATGAGCCCGGCCCCGGTGACGCAGACCTCGACGAGGATCAGGGTGCTGAGGGCTTTGCTCACCTCGGCGGTGGGAATGCCGACGAGGACGGTCGTACCGCCGCTCGTGACAGCCTCCACGCGATAGCCGCCGAGCCCGGGCAGCTCGACGTCGTGCGCCTTGCCGTCCGCGGGAACCCCGGCCGCCTCCAGGGCGTCGACCTGCGCATCGGTCAGCGGCTGAGCGCTCTCCTGCGTGTCGAACCCGCCAGGCTTCTTCGCGATCTGCGAATCGGTGACGGAACCGTCCACGGAGACGGCGCCGAACGTATAGAAGGGCTGGCCGCCCATGCCGACGAAGTCGAGCGGCTCCTTGCTCTTGAGTCCACCGGGAACGAGCCCGCCGCTGGAGGGCGGACGATCCTCGACCCGCATGACGATGTCGTGCAGCTGGCCGTTCAGCTTTCCGTACATGTAGCTGTGGAAGGCGATGGTGGTGACCGAGCCGATCACGGCGGCGACGACCGCGATGAGTGTCACCGCGTACACGACGAGCCGGGTGCGCAGGGTCCACGGCCGCCGCGCGCCCTTGCGGGTCCTGCTCACGGGGCTACTCACCGGGCTTGATCAGGTATCCCGCCCCGCGCCGGGTGTGGATCATCGGGGTACGCCCCGCGTCGATCTTCTTGCGCAGATACGAGATGTACAGCTCGACGACGTTCGCCTGGCCGCCGAAGTCGTAGTTCCACACCCGGTCCAGGATCTGCGCCTTGCTCAGCACCCGGCGCGGATTACGCATCAGGAAGCGCAGCAGCTCGAACTCGGTGGCCGTGAGATGGATCGAGTCCTCGCCCCGGCTCACCTCGTGGCTGTCCTCGTCCAGCACCAGATCCCCGACGACGAGCGTCGACTCGCTGCGGGCCGCGGTGGCCGTGCCCGAGCGGCGGATCAGCCCGCGCAGCCGGGCCACGACCTCCTCCAGGCTGAACGGCTTGGTGACGTAGTCGTCGCCGCCCGCCGTGAGCCCGGCGATCCGGTCCTCCACCGAGTCCCGCGCGGTCAGGAACAGCACCGGTACGTCGGAGTGGTCCCGCCGCAGCCGGCTGAGCACGGCGAGCCCGTCCATGTCGGGCAGCATCACATCGAGAACCACGGCGTCGGGGCGGAAGTCACGGGCCGTACGGACAGCGCCCGCGCCGTCCCCGGCGCTGCGCACGTCCCACCCCTCGTACCGCAGGGCCATGGAGAGCAGCTCGGCGAGCGGAGCCTCGTCGTCCACGACCAGTACCCGGACGGGATTGCGGTCCGGCCTGAGCAGTTCGGTACGCCCCTGGGGCGAGGTCGTCGTCATGGCTCAAGCCTGTGAGACGGCCGTGAGAGGGGCCTTTCCGCTACCTGTGAATTCCCTGAGAATGCCTCTTCTCAGGCGAACAAGGCGCTCGCGTTCCCGTGGCAGACGGCCCGCAGCCACGCATCGCCGAGCCCCAGCCGCTCCAGTGCGTGCAGTTGATGGACGTACGGATACGGAATGTTCGGGAAGTCCGTGCCCAGCAGGATCCGGTCCCCCAGATCCGCGAGCCGTCCGAGGTCCGCGCCGGGGAACGGCGTGAGTTCCTCGGTGAAGTCCGTGAACGCCATCGTCGTATCGAGCCGCACCTCGGGGTACGCCGCCGCCAGCGCCAGGAACTCCGCGTACTCCGGCATCCCCATGTGCGCCACCACCAGCCGCAGCCGCGGATGGCGGGACAGCAGCCGTCCGACCGGCTCGGGCCCCGTGTACGCACCGGGTGCCGGTCCGGACCCGCAGTGCATCACCACGGGGATCCCGGCCTCCGCCAACAGCCCCCAGACGGGCTCCAGCAGCGGATCGTTCGGGTCGTACGCGCCGACCTGGATGTGCGACTTGAAGACCCGGGCCCCCGACTCGACCGCCTTGCGCACATAGCCCTCCACGCCCTCCTCCGGGAAGAAGGTCGCCGTGTGCAGACAGTCCGGCGCCCTCCCCGCGAAGCCGGCCGCCCAGTCGTTCAGCCAGGCCGCCATCCCGGCCTTGTGCGGGTAGAGCATCGAGGTGAACCGCAGCACCCCGAACGAGCGCAGCAGCGCGAGCCGCTCCTCCTCGTCGTGCCGGTAGGTGATCGGCCACGCGAGACCGGTCAGCGGGCCGGCCGAGTCGAAATAGGCCCACACCTTGCGGAGCACCTGCTCCGGCATGAAGTGCGTATGGACGTCGATGATCCCGGGCAGTCCGAGCCGCTCCCAGAACCCCACGACATCATCACGGTCACTGTCACCGCTGCTCATCCGCCCCACCTTCCTCGTCCGTAGCTCGCGACGATCTCAGAACAGCCCGTCCTGCACCCCACCGACCCCCGCGGCGACGACCGGCACGCTCACCCCCGCCCGCGCGTCGGCGCCCACCAGTACCCAGCCGGTGATCAGCCGGGTGTCCAGCACGACCACGCCGTCCGCCGCGGTCGCCAGATGCAGATCGGGCCCGGCCGCCGCCACCAGCCGCCCGGCCACCACGCCGCCGTCCACCAGCCCGGTCACCACCCGGGCCGCCGCCCCCACCCCGTCGAGCCCGAACACCCCGGCGTGGTCGACGGCCTCGAACGGCAGCCGCTCCAGCGCCTCGGGCCACCCGCTCCCCCCCAGCGCGGCGGCACGCCCGTACAGCCCCTCGACCTCGGCGACCCGCTCCGCCACCGTCGGCAGTTCGCCCCGCACGGCACGCTTGCGTGCGTACGGGATCCGGTCGGGCACCCCGAGCACCGAGCGCAGCAGCTCCTCGGTCCGCCGCGCGGCCATCAGCGGCCCTCGCCCCAGCCAGCTGAACACCACGGCCCCCTGCTCCCGCAGGCGCGCCGCACCCCGGGCCTCCGCGGTGATCCCGACCTTGACCATCCCCGGCCCGAACCAGGCGAGATACACGCGATACGTCCGCGGGTCGTCGGCGATCGTGTCGGCCGCCACCGAGTGCGCCCGGTCCAGCCGCGCACACTCCGGACACCGCGCCCCCGTACTCCGCGCGGGCACCACGGCCACGAGGGGACACGGGTTGCCGCGCGCCCCGGCACAGTGCCGCTCGCCCTCGGCCCGGAAGCCGAGCTCCTTCCCGTACGCCAGAACACTCGCCCGGCCCCGGCCGGTCCCGTCACTGCGGCGCCACCCGAGCACAGGCCCGTCGTCGGGCCAGCTCAGCCCGGTGCACTGCCAGCCCATGCCGTCCACTCCCCGCTCATCGTCAGCTCAACGGCCCGGCGGGTCGGGTCGCACACCGAAGGCGGTCGCCTCCGCGGCGTACGCCAGGAAGGCCGCCGGACTCATTGTCGTCGACGGCCCGGGGCGGGCAGCCGGCTCATCGGACCGGGGGCGGTGGGACAGGTACGTCGGCCGCGGCGTCGGCATGGCGGCGGGCAGGTCCTGGATCATCTCGGAAACCCACCTCCTCCCGGTCGGTCGCCGACGGGGTCGAACATCAGCCTTGTGTACCGCAGTTGCCGCTACTCGGCAGTCGCCGCCACCCGCGAATGGGCCCCGCGGCCCAAGGGCCGTCGCGCGCCGCGAGAGCTAGGATCCGGGCCATGGCTCTGACCATGAACGACATGGACCGGTTCGAGGCCTCCATGCCCCGCCTGGAGGCCATCGCCTACCGTCTCCTCGGCTCCGCGAGCGATGCCGAGGACGCCGTGCAGGACACGTTCCTGCGCTGGCAGGCCGCCGACATCGACCGCATCGAGGTCCCCGAGGCCTGGCTGACGAAGGTCCTCACCAACCTGTGCCTCAACCAGCTCACCTCGGCCCGCGCCCGGCGCGAGACCTATGTGGGCCAATGGCTGCCCGAGCCGCTGCTCGCCGGGGACCCGATGCTCGGCCCCGCCGACACCGCCGAGCAGCGCGAATCGGTCTCGTACGCGGTCCTCGCCCTCATGGAGCGCCTCTCCCCCAACGAGCGGGCGGTGTACGTGTTGCGGGAGGCCTTCGGCTACCCGCACCGGGAGATCGCCGAGATCCTCGACCTCACCGAGGCTGCCTGCCAGCAGATCTTCCACCGCGCCAAGAAGCACGTCACGGAAGGCAAGGCCCGCACCGAGATCGACGAGGCCACCGCCCGGCGGATCGTCGAGGAGTTTCTCGCGGCCGCCACCAGCGGCCGGACCGAGCCGCTCGTGCGGCTGCTCACCGAGGACTCCGTCTCGATCGGCGACGGCGGCGGGAAGGTCCCGGCCCGCGCCAAGGCGTTCGAGGGCGCCCTCGCGGTCGCCAAGTTCATGCGGGGCCTGTTCAAACCCGGCAAGGCAAAGCGCGCCATCGTCGGCGGGTCACCCGGGATGTACGCCACGACCGCCAACGGCGCCCCCGCCATCGTGGCGGTCTTCGACGGCCGGGTCATCGGCGTCATGTGCCTGGAGGTCACCGCCGAGGGCATCGCCGCGTTCCGCAATCAGGTCAACCCCGACAAGCTCGAACGTGCGACCCAGCGGTGGGCGGCCACCGACCACGGGGAACCCCTGCTCAACGCCTTCTGACCGTGCTGTGACGTGCTTCACCTCGTGGTCCTGTCAGGAAACGGCGGGCTGCCCGGTTCAAGGGGCGAACCCGCGCGAGACAGGAGCCAGGAAATGCAGCACCGCATCATCGTCATCGGAGCCGGATATACCGGAGCCATCGCCGCCGGGCGCCTCGCCAAGCGGCTGCATCGCGAGGACGTCGCCATCACCCTCGTCAACGCCGAGTCCGACTTCGTCGAGCGCGTCCGGATGCACCAGCTGGCGGTCGGCCAGGACCTCGAGCCCCGGCCCTTCAGCGAGATGTTCGCGGGCACCGGCGTCGAACTGAAGCTCGCGAAGGTGACCGGCGTCGACGTCGACCGCGGGACCGTCGCCGTCATCGATGCGGACGGCGCCGAGGAGCTGACGTACGACAGCCTCGTGTACGCCCTCGGCAGCGGCTGGACCACCCAAGGCGTCCCCGGCACCGCCGAGCACGCCCACGAGATCGCCGGCCGTCCCGGAGCCCTCCGGTTGCGCGAGCGACTGGCCGGCCTGGACGCCGGACAGCCCGTGGTCGTCGTCGGCGGCGGCCTCACCGGCCTGGAGGCCGCGACCGAGATCGCCGAGGCCCGTCCGGACCTCGACGTCGCCCTCGCCGCCCGCGGCCGGCTCGGTGACTGGCTCTCGCCCAGAGGCCGCCGGCACCTGCGGAAGGTCTTCGACAGGCTCGGCATCACGGTGCACGAGCACACCGCCGTCGCCGGCGTGGAGGCCGACCGCATCGCCACCGCCGACGGCACGTCCGTCCCGGCCGCGGTCACCGTGTGGACCACCGGTTTCGTGGTCCACCCGATCGCGAAGGCCACCGCTCTGGAGGTCACCGGCACAGGCCAGATCGTGGTCGACGGGACCATGCGCTCGGTCTCGCACCCGGACGTGTACGCCATCGGCGACGCGGCCATGGTGATGGGCCCCGGCGACAAGCCGCTGCGGATGTCGTGCGCCTCGGGCACCCCCACCGCATGGCAGGCCGCCGACGCCATCGCGGCACGCCTGACGGGCGGGAAGCTCCCGAACGCGCCGCTCCGCTACTTCAACCAGTGCATCTCGCTCGGCCGCAAGGAAGGCTTGATCCAGTACGTCACCGCCGACGACCGCGCCGTCCGGGCGGCCCTGACCGGACGACTTGCCGCCGTCTACAAGGAGCTGGTCTGCAAAGGCGCGGCCTGGGGCGTCGCCAACCCGACGCTCGGGATGCCGACCCGGCGCCGCCGCGTCGTGCAGGAGCGAACCGGGGCGGGTTCGGCCGTCAGGACGTCTGCCTGACCCGGTCGGGCTCCGGCGTGCCGTGGACGGCAACTCGGGGTCCGGCCCGAACAGGCGGGTGAAGTCGCATCGGCCGGCCGCTCCGGCCACGGGACCCCAGGCACTCGCGAAGGGGCACCGCGGATTCCGGCTCGCCGCGTCGAACCGGGCACTCACCCTGGCCGCCTGGTCTCCACTCGCTTTGTTCCCCGGCCCGTCACACACCGCCGTCAACGCACAAGCCAGAGGCCCGTGGAGTACTCCACGGGCCTCTGGTCTGCTGTGCACGCGGTCAGCGACGGCGCTACCGGCCGCTTCACGGTCCCTGAGGGACATCGCTGGACGAGGACGGTTGACGTGGTTGCGGTACTTCACTGCTGTACCGCGCGCTCGTGCTGTCCCGGCGCTTCCTCAGCTGTCGGTATACGTCGAAGCTCGCGATCAACAACATGGCTCCGGCGCCCAGCGCCCACAACACGGAGCTTCCCGAGCTGTACAGCCGCAGTCCCTGAACCAAGAGATAGACCGAGGTGATCACACCTACGTAGGGCATTGCCTTGTCCAGCAAGCCGCCGTCTCTCAGCGGATTATTCATGATCGCCCCTAACGAGACCGGCGCTGTACGGCGCGAGTGGTGTGGACTCCCAGTGATCCCCGAGGTCCCGACGCGACGACGAGTCACTGTACTGACCTGCACCTCGGTGGTCGACTGCCTTCTGTTCCCCCGGCTTCCCGGTGCTTCCCGTCCTGCCGGGCACGCACCGGGCACGGGGTCACGGCCTGGCGTCGGCCCGTGCGGGGAAGGCAGCCGGGTCACAGTGGGGCCTGTCGCGCAGGAGGTTCGACGGTACCTCTGGGCCTGGACTGTCGATGAGCTGACGGAACGCGCCCGTGCGACCCCATTGGCAACCTGTCTGACGCTTCGGCCGTGCGCCGACCGTCACACATATGACGTCACCTCTGGAAGGCTCGTGCGCGGAATGTGAACGCTTACACCCCGTCAAAGACGTGTACTGCCTGGGCGACGGCACCTATCGGTGCGATGAGTGCTACGAGCGGCTGGAACTGGACCACCTCATCGGTGAGCGGCAACCACGCGACGGGCGGCGTGACCAGTAGCAGCTCGCCGTCCGGAAGGGCGGCGGTACGGGTGCACGACCTGCGCCACACCGGTGCATCTCTGCTACTGGCGCGCGGAGTCGACGCGCGCACGATCACGGAGACACTCGGCCACGGCACCCTCACGACGACGCCGGACACCTGCGCGCACGTGAGGGGTGCGACGCTGCGGGCCACTGCGGACGGCACGGACGACGCGCTGGGATCCGACGACTCCGAGACCGGATCGGCGGAGCAGAGCCCGTCCGGTCGATCATGTGCCCCGGCTGCATCCACCGCGCCCTGGACCGTCTGGAGCAGCCACTCCCAGGTGCCGTCAGCCGGTCACAGCCGGTGCCGCTCCTGAACCGCCTCGCAGGCTCCCAACCGCCGGTCCGTCAAACAGCCGGCCAAGAGTCGACGTCGCAATATTTTTGTCAGTGAGGGGGACATCGGCGACACCCAGGTTGTTGGCGAGGACCGGTCCCGGGGTGTCGGCCACAGCTCGGGGGGCTCCGGACAGAGCGAGAGCCGCCCCGGCGAGAGCGACAGCGGCGAGTACGCGATTGGTCTTGTTCATGCCCTGATCAACGATCACGGGCGTTGTCCGTCACGACTGCCCTGGGCATTCGCCCGAGTGGCCGACCCCATGCCGGCAAAGCCCTTCGCTGTCCCCGGCCGTCCCGAGTCGGCCAACGGCGGGCGTTGCCGGCGAACCGGAGGAGAAGGCCTCGGATGACCAGCGATGGACAGCCGGTCCAGTCTCCCGAAACATGATCGCCCGGACAGGGCCTGGGCGGGACCGGGCTCCGACGCCTGAGTACCGTTTCCGGACGCGGTGATGTCACCCGCTGACGTCAAAGGCCCCCTGGATGATGTCCAGGGGGCCTTTGAGCTGTGTGCACTCGGCAGGATTCGAACCTGCAACCTTCTGATCCGTAGTCAGATGCTCTATCCGTTAAGCTACGAGTGCTTGGCGTCCCGGGCTTTTCTGCCTGGTCGGCGTTGCGGGAACAACATTACATGACCTGCGCCGTCACGCGAAATCCATTAGCCATACCGCTTCTGACCTGCGAAAACACCGTCCTGGAGCAGGTCTGCGGCACACCCGCCGGACACCCCCGGGGCCGACAGACGACCGAAGCCCCGCACCAGGGGTGCGGGGCTTCGGGATCTTGCGGAGGCGGAGGGATTTGAACCCTCGATGGGCTTTAAGACCCAAACCGCATTAGCAGTGCGGCGCCATAGACCGGACTAGGCGACGCCTCCAGCACACTTCGCGCAAGCGCAAACGGTGCGTGCAGATGATGACACAGACGAGCGCGCTGTCACCAACCGCCGCCCACCGTACTAGGCAGGCGGGCGGCGAGGCAAAGCGCCCTGCAGCGTGGTGTCCCGATCGGCCCCCCACGAGTTGCGCAACGTACGGACTCACGGAGCGTTAGAGAAGGCGAGGGCTCCGCCCTCTGTCCGCCACCGCCCCCTGCCCGGCACGCACCCACCCGGCGCGCACCGGAGCAGCCCGGCGCGCCCCCGGGTGCGCCAGAACAACAGGAGCCCCGCATGCTGCGCCGCCTCACGCTCACCGCCATCGCATCCTTCGCCGCACTGTCCGCCGCCGCTCCCGCCGCGACGGCCGTCACCCCTCTCCTTCCGCTGCCTCCGCTTCCCGTGCTCCAGGGGGGCTGGGCGGGCGTGCCGGACACGGAGACCCGGCTCACGGTGACGGTCTCGGGGTCGGGCAATCCGACGGCCGACGGAACGTTCGAGCTGGAGTGCGATCCGGCGGGCGGTACCCACCCCACCGCTCAGCGAGCCTGTGACCTGCTCGCAGAGGCTGCGAGGTCGGGCGACGACCCCTTCGTGCCGACGGACCGGAACGCCATGTGTACGCAGCAGTCAGGCGGGCCCGCCGCCGCCCAGGTCCGGGGGACCTGGCAGGGGAAGCCCGTCGACGCGCAGTTCAGCCAGGCCAACGGCTGCGAGATCTCGCGCTGGAACAACCTCATGCCGGTGCTCCCGTCCGCCAGGTAGCCGCGGAACTGCCTCGGGCCCGCTTCCCGGGTGTCTGTCCCGGCCCGGCAGAAGCCGGGCCCGGACAGGCTCTGCGGGGCGTGTGCGGGGCCTCCTGCCGGGGGTGGCGCGTGCGTCGTCGCACGTCACAGGGGGCGCCCGCAGCCACGTCATGGACCACCGGCGTACACCGTGTACACAGAACCTTGGTGAGAGCTCCCCCTCATCCGCCGCCCCATGTGCCCTCGGTGCCTTTAGACTCCTTTCGTGACAGCCTGAGGCCCGAGGGGCAGGATGGGGCCCGCTGTCGGCAAGGTGCGGTATTCAGGGAGGAAGCGTCTCGTGAGCAGCAGGCCATCCCGAGGCGCTGCTCGCCTCGCAGCCATACTCGACGCCCTCCCGGACGGGCTCCTGCTCGTCAACTGCAACGGCACGGTCGTCAACGCCAACACCATCGCCCTCGAAATGTTCGAGACCCCGGGCACCGCGCTCGTGGGGCGCGGACTGCTCGATCTGCTTCCGGAGTTCGACTCCAGGCTGATCCCGGGGTCGATGCGCAGGCCGGAGTCTGCGGACGAGCAGGGCAGGACCAAGCCGACGCGGATGACCGCGCGCCGGACCGACGGCACCGAGTACCCGGCCGAGGTCACCAGCGCGAGCCTCGACAGCGGCCAGGCCGGATACAACGACATCCACTCCAACTTCACCGGCGACGAGCTGCTCATGCTCGTCGTACGGGATCTTTCGGGCACCGTCGACACCGAGGCCGAGCTGGCCCGTTCGCAGCGCCAGACCGAGATGATCCTGCGGGCCGCCTCCGAGGGCGTCGTCGGTACGGACACGGACGGCCGGGTCGTCCTCGTCAACCCCGCCGCCGCCCAGATCCTCGGCTTCCGCGCCAGCGACCTCGGTGGCAAGGAACTCCACCCGCTGATCCTGCACTCGCGCGCGGAGGGCGACCCCTTCCCGTACGAGGACTCACCGCTCGCCGACACGCTCAAGTCCGGTCGCAAGCACCGCGTGCGCGGCCAGGTCCTCTGGTCCAAGAGCGGCGCACAGGTGCCGGTCGACCTCACGACCGCACCCGTACGCGACGGGGACCAGCTGGTCGGTGCGGTGATGACCTTCACCGACCGCAGGCCCTACGAGGAGCTGACGGAACAGCACACGGACGAGGTCACCGGGCTGACCGAACGGCACGCCGCCGAGGTCGCCGAGCTCACCGAGAGCAACCGCGCCCAGGTCGCCGGCCTGACCGAGCGCCACGCGGCCGAGCTGGCCGACCGGACCGAGCGCTACGCCTCCGAGCTGGAGGAGCAGGCCGATCAGCTCGCCGAGCTGGGCGAGCGGCACACCCAGCTGACCGCGGTGCTCGGCGAATCCCTGCGTGGTCCGCTGGAGGAGCTGCGCGGCGAACTGTCGATGCTCGCCGCGGACCCGGCGGGCCAGCTCTGGCCCGAGGCCAACCAGATCCTGCACCACCTCGCCGCGGGCTACGCCCGGATGACGACGCTCGTCGACAACGTACTGAGCTACCAGCGACTGGACGGCGGCGCGGAAGCGCTCGTCAAGCAGACGGTGCTGCTCGACTCGGTGGTGACGGCCGGTATCGACGGTGCGGTCGAGCTGATCGGCCCCGGCCGCGCGCAGTTCGCGGTGCACGCGCCGCCGATCGAGGCCGAGGTCGACCCGGGCCGGCTGATCACGGCGCTCGCCCACCTCGTCGCGGACGTGGCGGGTGTCGACTCGACCGGAAAGGCCCGGCTGGTTCCGGGTGGCGGCTACGTCGACTCGACGGTGGTCGTGGCCGCCGCGCAGCGCGGTGACGTCGTACGGATCGAGGTGCGCGGGCCGTTCGCCGGAGGAGACCCGGTGCACGTGCCGATCGTGCGCGGGATCGTACGGGCCCACGGCGGTGTGCTCCAGACGCACGAGATGCCCGGAATGAGCGGTAGTGCATACGTCCTGGAGGTGCCGCTCGGCGCGGGCTCCGGGACGCTTCCGCCCCCGCCGGTGCCGGTGCCCGAGGAGACCCTGCCTGCTGCCCCCCAGCCTGCGGCCGACGGTACAGGGAGCAGCAGGCGCAGGGCGAGGAGGGCTTCGACGGACGCCTTCCTGGAAAGCCCCGTGGACGGGACGGCCGAGGCCGGGGACACCGTGGCGGGCGAGCCGACGGGGCGGCGCAGGGCACGTCGTGAACCGGCTTCGCCGCAGGAGCAGCAGGAGCAGCAGGAAAAGGAAACGATCGCACCTCAGCAGAGCGGGGGCTCCGGGCGCAGGCGCGGACGGCCCAGCCCGGCGGAGGCGGCAGCGGCAGCTCAGGCGGACCGGCCCCGGGCGGCGCTGGCTCTCCCGGCATCCTCCCCTGCCTCGGGTGCTTCCTCGGCTCCCTCCGAGGGTTCCGTGGTGACGGCGGCCGAGGGTGCGCAGGGCGGGGGCGGTCGGCCGCAGCGCGGACAGACCGTGCCCCCGCAGGGTGTGCCGCAGGAGGCCCAGGGCCGGACGCCGCGTCCGGGCGGCGGGAACCAGCGCGCTCTTCCGGCCCTCGCGTCGTCCGACGCCGGACCTCAGCAGGCACAGCAGGCACAGCAGGCGCAGCAGACACAGCAGACACCGCAGGGGCAGCAGGGGCAGCAGGGGCAGCAGACCGGTGGGCGACGGGCCCGACGGGCCCTTTCGGCGGCGCCGGAGCACTCCGCTCCGGCCGAGGCCGCGCAGCCGCGTACCGCGTTCGCGCTGCCTCCCGCCGACGCGGACCGGGTCCCGCCCGTCGTGCCGGGCGGGGCAGCCGAACCGTCCGCCACCTCCGGCCCGTTGCCGGAGCGCCACGACGCCGTACGGACGACGCCGGACGCGGACCACACGCCGCCGCAGGCGCATCCCGCGCCGTCGGGTCGCCGCAGGGCGCGCTCCGCCGACGTAGCGGAGCAGCCGGGCCGGGCGGACCGGTCCGTCCCCGGGCAGCCTCTGCCCGCCGTCCCCCCGCAGCCCGACTGGGCGCAGTCCGGCACCTCGGGGCAGGGCCGTACCGCGCTGAATGTGCACGACGACGCCGCTGGCATCCCTGCTCAGGCCTCCGACGAGTCCTGGGTGGGTCCCGGCAGCACCACACACACCACGGGCACCATCGCTGCTCCGCCCGGGGCCGGGATTCCGCCCGGGCCCGGGGTTGCAGCCCCGTCCGTACCGGCGCCGCGTCCGGCAGTCGCAGACGCGGATGCCCCCGCACCGGACACGCACGGCCCCGCAGACGCGCATGTCCCCGTACCGGACGCACGACGCCAGCCGCTGCCCGCCGAGGCGCCGACGCCTGCGTCCGCATCATCGGACTCGACGCAGGGCCGCGCGTTCAGCGTGCGGACGCTGGGCCAGGGTGTGCCGTTCGCGCAGCACCTCGCGCACCAGCAGAACCAGACGCTCGGCGGTGCCGGGCGCCGTCGTAAACTCACCGCCCCTCCTGAGGCCGAGCGCCCGGTTCAACCCGCACCGCCGCAGCCCGTCCCGTCACCTGTCGCCCCCGCTCGGCCCGGCAGCGCGGCACAGGGCACCACTCAGGGCTCCGGCTCGGGTCAGCTGCTGTCCGCTCCGGCGGCCGAGGGGCGCGCGTACGCCATAGGTGCTCCCGACGAGGGCGCCGAAGGACCGGAGCCGCTGGACGGACCCGGCGGGGCAGTCGAGGTGGCCAACCGGCCGCAGCCGCTCCACGTCGACAACGAGCTGCCCCCGGAGCCGCTGGACAACCCGCGGCGGCTGCTCGTCTGGCCCGCCCCGGACATCTCCACCCAGCAGGCTCTCAGCGACCGCGGCTACCGTCCGGTGATCGTGCACTCCCGCGAGGAGGTGGACGCCCAGATCGCGGCGTTCCCGGCCGCGCTGTTCGTCGACCCGCTGACCGGTCCGATCACACGTACCGCTCTGCAGTCGCTGCGCCAGGCGGCCGTGGCCGCAGAGGTTCCGGTGCTGGTGACGGCCGGTCTGGGGCAGGCGACCAGGGAGGCCGCGTACGGTGCCGACCCCGCCGTACTCCTCAAGGCTCTCGCCCCGCGCGACAGTGACCAGCATCCGCCGCGGGTGCTGGTGATCGAGGAGCACGAGGAGATCGCACTGGCGCTCACGGAGACGCTGGAGCGCCGGGGCATGCAGGTCGCACGGGCGTCGGGTGACAGCGAGGCGGTCGAGCTCGCCACGCGGATGCGGCCGAACCTGGTGGTGATGGACCTGATGCAGGTACGCCGCCGGCGCGCCGGGATCATCGACTGGCTGCGCGCGAACGGCCAGCTGAACCGCACGCCGCTGGTCGTCTACACCTCGGCCGGCATGGACGAGGCGGACCTGCCACGGCTCGGTTCGGGCGAGACGGTTCTCTTCCTGGCCGAACGCTCCACGAGCGATGAGGTGCAGTCCCGCATCGTGGATCTGCTGGCGAAGATAGGGACCAACTGACGGTCGGCCACACCGGAGGCCGACGCCGGGCTCCGGACGCATACGACGAGGGCGGTACGGGAAGACCCGTACCGCCCTCGCGTCGGACGGCCCGGCTCGGAGCCGGGCCCGGACCTCGGCTCAGAGCTGGGTGACGTCCAGCTCGCCGTCCGCGTACTGCTTGCGGATCACCTTCTTGTCGAACTTGCCCACGCTCGTCTTCGGCACTGCCGGAATGATCGACCAGCGCTCCGGCAGCTGCCACTTGGCGACCGACTGGGCGAGGAAGGTCCTGAGCGCCGCGTAGTCGGCCGTGGCACCCTCCTTCAGGACGACGGTCGCAAGTGGGCGCTCACCCCACTTCTCGTCGGGGACGGCGACGACCGCGGCCTCGGCCACATCGGGGTGCGCCATGATCGCGTTCTCCAGGTCGACGCTGGAGATCCACTCCCCGCCGGACTTGATGACGTCCTTGGCCCGGTCGGTGAGCGTGAGGAAGCCGTCGTCGCTGATCACACCGACGTCGCCGGTCTTCAGCCAGCCGTCCTCGCTGAACTTGTCCTCGGGGCGCAGGTCGTCACCGTCCGCACCGCCGTAGTACGCGCCGGCGATCCAGGGGCCCCGGACTTCCAGCTCACCCGCGGACTCTCCGTCCCAGGGCAGGTGCTCGCCGCCCGGTCCGACCAGGCGCCCCTCGACTCCGGCCGGGAAACGGCCCTGGGTGACGCGGTACGGCCACTCCTCCTCGGCGGTCAGCCCGGCGGGCGGGTTGGCCATGGTGCCGAGCGGCGAGGTCTCCGTCATTCCCCAGGCGTGGCAGAGGCGGACACCCAGCTTGTCGTAGGCCTCCATCAGGGAGGGCGGACAGGCGGCGCCGCCGATGGTGACGCGGGCCATGGACGTGAGGTCGCGCGGTTTGGCGGTGACCTCGGCGAGCAGGCCCTGCCAGATGGTGGGAACGGCAGCCGCGTGCGTCGGCCTCTCCTGCTCGATCATGTCGGCGAGTGGGGCCGGCTGGAGGAAGCGGTCGGGCATGAGCATGTTGACGCCGGTCATGAACGTCGCGTGCGGCAGCCCCCAGGCGTTCACATGGAACTGCGGGACGACCACCAGGGTCGTGTCCTTGTCCGTCAGGCCCATCGACTCGGACATGTTGACCTGCATGGAGTGCAGGTAGACGGACCGGTGGGAGTAGACGACGCCCTTGGGGTCCCCGGTGGTCCCGGAGGTGTAGCACATGGCGGCGGCCTGGCGTTCGTCCAGCTCGGGCCAGTCGTAGACGGTGGGGCGGCCGGCGATCAGGTCCTCGTACTCGTGGACCCGTGGCGCGACGCCCTCGAGTCCGGAGCGGTCGCCCGGCCCTGCGACGACCACGTGCTCGATGGACGGCAGACGGGGGAGCAGCGGTACGAGAAGCGGCAGCAGCGAACCGTTGACGAGAACGACCTTGTCGTCCGCGTGGTTGACGATCCACACCAGTTGCTCGGCCGGCAACCTGAGGTTGAGCGTGTGCAGCACGGCGCCCATGGAGGGAATCGCCAGGTATGCCTCTACGTGCTCCGAGTTGTTCCACATAAGGGTGGCGACCCGCTGATCGCCGTCGATGCCGAGCTCGTCGTGCAGGGCGTGGGCCAGTTGCGTGGCGCGCCTGCCGATCTCGGCGAAACTGCGCCGCTGCGGCTCTGGTTCGCCGGTCCAGGTCGTGACCTGTGACTTCCCATGGATGGTCATCCCATGCTTCAGGATGCGGGTCACAGTCAGCGGTACGTCCTGCATGGTGCTCAGCACGGCGTCCTCCCGGTGGGCGCTACGCGGCAGTAAGGTTGCGCTGATTCTGCTCACATACCGCTTGGTATGTCACTACTTCCGGGAGTACGAATCGGTGTCGGTCGGCAAAATCGGGCCGTCGCGGGCAACCGCCCGGCCTCATCGGACCCGGCCTCATCGGACCCGGCCTCATCGGACCGGACCTCATCGGACCGGGTTGAGCTCCGGATCCTCGCGGAGCTTCCCGAGCGCCCGTGACACGGCGCTCTTGACCGTACCGATGGACACCCCGAGGACATCGGCCGTCTGGACTTCGCTGAGATCCTCGTAGTACCGGAGGACGACCATGGCCCGCTGGCGGTCCGGGAGCTTCATCACGGCATGCCACATCGCGTCGTGCAGCGCCTGCCGCTCGGCGGGGTCGGGCGCGGGAGCGGCTTCCTTCTCGGGCAGCTCTTCGCAGGCGAACTCGTCGACCTTGCGCTTGCGCCATTGCGAGGTGCGGGTGTTCACCAGGGCCCGGCGGACGTATCCGTCGAGTGCCCGGTGGTCCTCGATCCGCTCCCAGGCGACATACGTCTTGGTGAGAGCGGTCTGCAGCAGGTCCTCGGCATCGCTCGGGTTCGCGGTGAGGGAGCGGGCGGTACGCAGCAGCACGGGGCCCCGTGCCCGTACGTACGACGAGAACGACGTGTAGCGAGGGTGTCCGGCAGAAGCAGCGACTGCCCTGGAGGCGCTGGTGCAGACTGACGTGGTCATAGCTCCACGCTAGGAGCGGGCACCGTCGAGGGGATCGGCCCCAGGTCCCGAAGCGACGTCCGCCTCAGGTTGTAGGGGTGGGGCGGACTCCACCTCCTGAAGGTGGAGGGACCATGGGCCGTCCTCAGGGTCCTCACCCCGGGGAAGGGGCGCATCGGCGTACCGCCCGAACGGTTCGAGCAGCGGTCGACGGGGCCACACCGGAGTGCCGCCCCGCCGACCGCCGCTCAGCCGGCCGGGCTTCCGGCCCCCGGCCGGGCGCTCACCAGAGCGGCGCGAAGTAGACCGCGACGATGTCCGTGGACTGGTCGATCGCCGTGAAGGCCGATCCGCTCACCTGGGCCGAATTGCTGTGGTTCGATGCGCCGGAGCCAACGGCCTGCTGCTGCGAAGTGGACGAATTGCCGGAGTTGTTCCCTCCGACGCCGGCGGACCCGATCGTCGCCACCGCCGCGTTCGACCCGTCGTTCGCGAACGAGCCGTTGTCGGCGACCGCGACACCGCCGAACAGTGCGGCAGCGAGAGGCAGGGCGGCAACGGCGGCGAGGGTACGAGCGGTGCGGGTGCTTGCCATGTCAATTCCTCCAATGAACCGAAAGTACTGCTCGGTAGGGCTGGTTCCGAAGCAGTTGGCCGACCGCCTCGGTGCTGGTCACGACGTCGCGAGACGAAAGTTGCCCACCGAATCCCTGGTGAACCACGCATGATTCCCGATTCCCCCGCAAGCATGAGGAACACCGGGTAAACCTCTCGCACACCCCCAAGCCGGCACACATCCTCACCCCGTGCCCCACACGGGAAGAAGCGTTCCGCCCCCTCGCCACCCCTCTACCCCCCTTTCTTTCTTCGAACATCTGTACGAACATGGTCCTATGGCCATCACCGACCGGCAGACCGCCACCCTGGCCCTGGCGCACGCGCTCTCCGCCGCCGAACGCGGGCTCCCCGTCTTCCCCCTGTCCGCCACCAAGCTCCCCGCACTGCGCTCCCCGCATCGCGACGAGGACCCTCCCGTCCACTGCCGGGGTGCCTGCGGACTGCCCGGTCACGGCGTCCACGACGCCACCACCGACCCGGCCGCCGTGCGGGCACTCTTCGCCGCCGCACCGCGGGCCACCGGATACGGGATCGCCTGCGGACGGCCTCCCCACCGCCTCATCGGCATCGACCTCGACATCGACGGCGCGCACGGCAACGACTCCGTGGCCGCGCTCCAGCAGATCGCCCTCCAGCACCTGTTCACCATCCCGGCCACTGTCACGGTGCTGACCCCCAGCGGTGGCCGCCATCTCTGGCTGACGGGGCCGTCCGGCATCTCCGTACCCAACTCCGCGAGCCGCCTCGCCCCCGGCATCGACGTCCGCGGAAGCGGCGGCTATCTGGTCGGCCCCGGATCGGTCACCACTCACGGCAGGTACCGGCTCGCCCCCGGCACGGCGCACCTCGCACCCGCCCCGTGCCCGCGCGCCCTCCTGCGCCTGCTCACGCCTCCGGCACGCCCCCACCACCCCACCGGCCGCCCTTCCCGCACCCGCCAGGGCCAGGGCCTCGTCCAGTTCGTGCTCGCCGCCCACGAGGGCCAGCGCAACACGCGCCTCTTCTGGGCAGCGTGCCGTGCTTACGAACACGGCTTCGGCGACGCACTCGCGGAGGCCCTGACCGACGCCGCAGTCCGCACCGGCCTCTCCGAGAAGGAGGCCCGCGCGGCGATCGCCTCAGCGGCCCGGCTGACCACGGAACGCCCCGAACACCCCTGACTCCACGCCCCGACCACGCCACCGCAGGGCGAGGGCCCGGAGCGCGCGCCCCAGTAGCCCCCGCACGGAGCGCATGCCCGCGGCCGGCCACACCTACCCAACAACTCGAGGACCTAGGGGCGTTGAGCCCGGCATACGGCGACGCCCGGGAAACCCGACGCCGGCGGGACACGACGGCACATCAGCAGGACGCAGACCCGACTCCGCCGTAGGTCCTCCAAAGCCCTTCACCCGTAAGCACGGGAGTGGGCGGGGCCCGGGGTGCGATGCGGGACGCCGGCCTCATCAGCTCGACCGTCCCCTGCCGTGCCCGATGCACAGGGAACTGATGGGGAACCACTGGCTGGCGGACAACGCCAAGAAGAGCGGCCCCCGACCGATTCACCCGGTCAGGGGCCGTTCATCTGCGGTGGGTGTGGGATTTGAACCCACGGTCACATCGCTGCGACGACGGTTTTCAAGACCGTTCCCTTAGGCCGCTCGGGCAACCCACCCTCGCCCCGCCTACCTGCAGCGGAGCGCCTACAGCGTACCGGGTCGTCGATCCTCCCGGGCCATCCTGGCCAGAGCTCGGCCACAGGCCTCTCCCGAAGACCGCGACTGCCGCTCGGAAGCCACCCACCGGACCGGTCCGCGCCCCAGGAGCAGGTCTCACGTTCGGCCCCCGGCACAGGGGCTGTTCACCGCCGTCCGGGGGGACTTCGGAGGGTGACGTGGTGGTCGGCCACCGGCCCATGGCGCCCAGGCGCGACGACCGCTGAAGGTGTGCGCTCACTGCGGTGGGAGGGGCAGCCCCAGCTCGCCCGCGCGCAGCCCGGCCTGGAAGCGGGAGTCGGCCTCGATCTTGACCATCAGCTCGGCCACCCGCCGTCGGTAGGTGCGTAGCGAGACGCCGAGCCGTTTGGCCGCAGATGCGTCGGTGAGTCCCGAGCCGAGGGCCTGGAGGATCACACGGCCGTCGGCATCGAGGTGGGGGATGTCGCTGCGCAGATAGGTGCCGAGATCGACGGAGGCGTCCCAGATCGCCCGAAACAGCGAATGGACGCCGTCGACCAGGATCTGCGACGTCGTCACGGTGTACTCACGGCCGGCGGGGGTCTCCCGGCCGGCGAGGATCATCACCCGCCGGTCGATGAGGATGGTCTCGTGCGGCAGCGGCGAGCTGCTGATCCGAACGAGAGCCCCCTTGCTCTGCACCAGCCGCAGGTGCGCGCGGCTCTCCTCCTCGGCGAGCGCTACCGGGCTGAGCAGCTTGCGAGAGGTGAAGCCCGGGGAATCCGTCGCACGCATCCGGTTCTGGATCGCTGCCCTGGCCTCCGGTTGCGACCAGGTCCTGAGGTCCCGGGCGGCGCACAGGAACTCGGTGCAGGCGGACTCGAAGAGATGGCCCGCACGCGCGATCAGCTCCACGTCCCCTCGGACTGAGAACACCTGTTCATTCCGCACCCCGCCAGTCTGGCAGCAAGCTGCCACGAGCTCGCCGGGCATCGTGACGGCGGACACCATGAATTCATGACCATCAAAACGTTCTCCCTCGGCGGGGACCTGACCATCAACCGGCTCGGATTCGGCGCAATGCGCCTGGCGATGGGCACCTTCGACGGCCCGTCGCGTGCCCCGGAGAGCGGCATCGCGGTGCTCCTGCGAGCCGTGGAACTGGGCGTGAACCACATCGACACGGCCGGCTTCTACGGCAGGGGAGCCGTGCGGGCCAACGAGCTGATCCGTACGGCGTTGACCCCCTACCGTGACGACCTGGTGATCGCGACCAAGGTCGGGCCACTGCCCGGACCGAACGGCGTGCCGAGCGGGCAGGCGGTGCCCGCTCAGCTGCGCGGCCTGGTCGAAGCGGATGTGCGCTCCCTCGGGCTGGACCGGCTCGACCTGGTCTATCTGCGCGTGGGCGGCATCACCGGGCCGGGCGGCGAGTCGATCGCCGAGCGGTTCGCCGTGCTGGCCGAGCTCCGCGCGGAGGGGCTGATCCGGCACCTGGGCGTCAGCAATGTCGACGCCGCCCAGTTCGCCGAGGCCCGGGCGATCGCGCCCGTCACGGCGGTGCAGAACCAGCACACCGATGACATGGGGCTGCTCGTGGAATGCGAGGAAGCGGGTATCGCGTACGTGCCGTACTTCCCGCTCGGCGGTGGCGGCAGCCCACTCGACACCGAACGGCTCGGCAAGGTCGCAGCACGCCTGGGCGCGACCACTGCGCAGGTGCAGATCGCCTCGCTGCTGGCGACCTCGCCGTCGGTGCTGGCGATTCCGGGCACCGGTTCTCTCGATCACCTGGAGGAGAACCTCGCGGCGAATGACCTCGATCTCAGTGATGTGGACCTGTCCGACCTGCGAGGCTGAGCGGTCGGCTCCGGAAGCCGGCTTGGCTGCCGTGCCCGGGGCGGCCGTGCGTGCACCATGGTGGCGCGGCCATGACGTCGGAGCGGGATGTCAGAGCTCAATCCTGGAGCGTGTGCTGAAAGCGGGTCACCGTTACGGCCCGGTACAGCACGATGCCCCCATGGCCCACATCGCGTTGTTCCACTCCGTTCTCGGCCTGCGCCCCGCCGAACTCCTCGCTGCCGAGCGACTGCGTGGCGCCGGGCATGAGGTCGTCACGCCTGACCTCTTCTGCGGCGAGACCGCCCCCACTCTCGACGAGGGGTTCCGGCTGGCCGACCGGATCGGCTGGGCGACGGTGGTCGAGCACGCTCGGCAAGCCCTCAGGGGTATGCCGGATGAGACCGTGCTCGCTGGTGTGTCCATGGGGGCCGGCGTCGTCGCCGATCTCTGGCCCGAGCGTCCCGCCACGGGGGGCGTTCTCCTCCTGCACGCCGCTGCCGACCTGCCCGTATCCGCTCGCCCCGGCCTCAAGGTGCAGTTGCACGCCGCGGATCCGGACGACTTCGCGCCACCCGAGCACGTTGCCGCCCTCCACCGGGCGGCACAAGAGTCCGGTGTCGACCTGCAGATCTTCCGCTACCCGGGCGCCGGCCACTTCTACACCGACCGTGACCTGCCCGACCACGACCCGGCCGCGGCCGAACTGACCTGGCGCCGGGTGCTGGACTTCCTCGGCCGCGCGAGCTGAGCTGCCATGGCAGTGACTGCCCTATCGAGGCGGTCTCCGAGTGACGGGACGAGCCGCGCGACGCCGCGGTCCTGGACACAGGTTGGCCACACAGACCGATCGAGCGTGAGATCCGGTGAGATCCAGCGGGGACGACCAGATACGCGGGAGGGGCTGCCGATGATCTCGGCAGCCCCTCCCGTCTGCAGCACCCTGTCGGTGGGCCGGACGCCCTCGGGCCGACGCGGAAGGCAGCCTCAGCCGGTCAGCTGTCGCCCTTGCGCTCGCCCAGGATCAGTTCGGCCGTTGCCGTCTTTCCGTCGCGCTTGTAGGTGAGCGTCACCTTGTCGCCCGGCTTGTGGGTCCAGATCTCGCCGATCAGGGTCGGTCCGCTCTCGACCACCGTGTCGTTGAACTTCGTGATCACGTCGCCGGCCTTCAACCCGGCCTTGGCCGCAGGCCCGTTCGGCGTGACTGCGGGGGTGCCTGCCGCGCCCTGGTCCGAGATGGTGGCGCCGCCGGTCTTCTCCTCCATCGTGACCGTCGCGCCGATCACCGGGTAGACCGGCTCACCGGTCTTGATCAGCTGCTCGGCGACGTTCTTCGCCTGGTTGACCGGGATGGCGAAGCCGAGGCCGATGGAGCCCGCCTGGGACTGGCCGGTGCCGCCCCCGGTGGTCGACTGAATGGCGGAGTTGATGCCGATGACCGCGCCGCCCGCGTCCAGGAGCGGACCGCCGGAGTTGCCCGGGTTGATCGAGGCATCGGTCTGCAGGGCGCTCATGTACGAGTTGTTGTTGCTGGAACCGTCGCCGGATGCGACCGGGCGGTCCTTGGCGCTGATGATGCCGGTGGTGACCGTGTTGGACAGACCGAACGGCGCGCCGATCGCGATGGTCGAATCGCCCACCGCGACCTTCTCCGAGTCACCGAGGGGCAGCGGAGTCAGTCCGTCCGGAGCGTTCTTCAGCTTCAGGACGGCTACGTCGTAGCCCTGCGCCCGGCCGACCACTTCGGCGTCGTACTTCTTGCCGTCCGAGAACGTCGCGGTCAGCTGGCCGTTGTCCGCCGCGGAGGCCACCACGTGGTTGTTCGTGAGGATGTGGCCCTCCTTGTCGTACACGAAGCCGGTACCCGTGCCGCCCTCGCCGTCGCCGGACTGCGCGTCGATGGTGACCACGCTGGGCAGGGCATCGGCCGCAACGCCCGCGACCGTGCCCGCGGCGCGCTTGAAGTCCTTCGGGCTGTTGGAGGCCGCCACCGTGGTCGACCCCGAGGAGGATCCCGTGTCGCTACGGTCGGCCGCCCAGTAGCCGAGGGCTCCGCCGACGCCGCCGGCGACGAGCGCAGCCACCGCGACGGCCGCGACCAGACCGCTCGCCGCGCGCCGCTTGCGGGGAGCTTCGTGCTCCGCCGTGGCCGGGGCGCCCCATACCGGGGTCCCGCCACCGTCCGCGTACGACGGCACGGCGGGAGGGGGCGGCGGCCAGGCTGCCGGGCCGGCAGGAGGCTGCTGCGACGGCGGCGGGTAGGGCTGTTCGGGCTGCGGCAGGGACGGCTCGGGGCCGGACCGGTGCGCGGCAGCCGGAATCTGCGCCGTCGGCGCGTCCGTGGGAGCAGCCGGGGTGGCCCCGGACGCAGGCGGGCCTCCCGGCGGGGTGCCTTCAGGAGCGGCAGCCGGCACGGGAGGTGCGGACGGAACAGACGGTACGGACGGAACCGTGTAGCCCTCGTCGCCCTCGTTCTCGGTGCTCACAGCTCTTTACTCCTCGGTTCCACTCGGCATTCGGCAAGAGATCCGCTGTGCACGTGTCTGCGGTCAGCTTTTCCCACAGCACGTCAGGCCACTGTAAGCAGGACCTGTGCATCCGCACACCAATCTTTACATCAGGCAAAACGGTCCCTCGTGACAAGGAGCCCGCACCCGCCGCGTCACGGTGACACCATGACGCGGTGACCCACGCACGGCAGCACAGCATGCCCCCTCCCATCCAGGTCATCGCCCACCGCGGAGCCTCGGACGATGCCCCCGAGCACACCCTGGCCGCCTACCGGAAGGCGATCGAGGACGGCGCCGACGCCCTGGAGTGCGACGTCCGCCTCACCGCCGACGGGCAGCTCGTCTGTGTGCACGACCGCAGGGTGAACCGCACCTCCAACGGACGCGGTGCGGTCTCCGCCCTGGAACTCGCCGACCTCGCCGCACTCGACTTCGGCTCGTGGAAGGACCACGAGGAGTCCCCGGACTGGGATCCGGTGCCGGGTGAGCTCACTTCCGTACTCACGCTGGAACGGCTCCTCGAGCTGGTCAGCGAGGTGCGGGGCACCGGGCGGCCGCTCCAGCTGGCCATCGAGACCAAGCACCCCACCCGCTGGGCCGGGCAGGTGGAGGAACGCCTGCTCCTGCTGCTCAAGCAGTTCGGTCTGGACAGTCCGCCGGCGGGCGGGCCCTCCCCCGTACGCATCATGAGCTTCTCCGCGCGGTCCCTCTATCGCATCCGGGCGGCGGCACCCACCCTGCCCACCGTCTTCCTGATGCAGTTCGTCTCGCCGCGGCTGCGCGACGGACGGCTTCCCGCCGGCGCCCGGATCGCCGGTCCCGGAATGCGGATCGTGCGCAGCCACCCCGGGTACATCGAGCGCCTGCACCGGGCCGGCCACCGCGTGCACGTCTGGACGGTGAACGAACCGGAGGACGTCGAGCTCTGCGCACGCCTCGGAGTGGAAGCAATCATTACAAATCGCCCCAAGCAGGTTCTTTCGCAACTGGGTCGCTTTTAACATCAGTTACAGGGGGTACACCGGCGCATTCGCTCCGCATTCGATCGTTACGAGTGCATCACCGGCAGGGCTTTGGCCGGTTTCCGGTGAAGCCCAGGGGGGCATCCAATCCGTGGCGTGGGGCAAAGGAGGTCTCGGGGGTGGCGTTGGTGGTGGCACAAGAGGTGCCCACGTCGTCGAGCATGGCCGTACCTCATGGCCCTGCAGGCGTGGGGCAGGCACGGCACTGCATGCGCGAGCAGCTGCGCAGCAACGGGGTGTCGGACACGGTTGTCGACGATGCTGTATTGATCCTTTCCGAACTTCTCAGCAACGCCTGCCGTCACGGCAGGCCGCTGGGTCAGCACGCAGAGGTCGGTGACGGCGATATTCGCGCCGCATGGCGTGTCGACAGAACGGGCGGACTGACGGTCGAGGTCACGGACGGGGGCGGCCCGACCAGGCCGATTCCGGCCACCCCGTCGGTCACCGCGCGCGGCGGACGGGGGCTCAACATCATCAGCGCCCTCGCCCAGGAATGGGGCGTGCGGGACGACACCTCGGGTGAAGTCACCGTGTGGGCCCTGGTCTCGGCGGATCACGGGCTCGGCCCGCTGGGTGGAATGGACTTCGCCGACGCTTTCGACGCCTTCGACGACGCAGGCTGAAGCGGCTCGGCAGGAGCGGCGCGGGTGGCCATGGGCCGGGATCCGGGCGGATCCACGGACACGGGGCTGCGGCGGCCCGGCGGCGGGTGTGACCCCGCAGCGGCTGGGGCGGCTAGGCTCGCGCCGGAGACCGCACCGTCACAATCGGGAGAACGCCCACCATGGCCAAGAAGCGCCCTCAGTCCAAGGCCGGGAAGCAGCAGCTCAAGGATGGTGACATCCCGGTTGTCGGGGCCCGCGAGCCCTGCCCGTGCGGTTCGGGCCGCCGGTACAAGGCGTGTCACGGACGCGCCGCCGCCCAGGCCGTGACCGAGCTGGTCCAGCGCCCGTTCGAGGGACTTTCCGGGGAGTGCGACTGGATCGCCCTGCGCGAACTGGTGCCCGCCGCCACGGTCGAGCTGACGCTGAAGGGCGGCCTGCCCGAGGGCGTACCGTCCGTGACGCTCGCGACCGTACTGCCGATGGCATGGCCGGCTCTGCGCCGCGACGACGGTTCCATCCTGCTCGCCCTGCAGAACGACACCTCCTCCGGCGACCTCAGCCGCGACCTCGCCGACACCCTGCAGCGGGCGCTGGAGGCGGAGCCCGGTTCACCGGTCGCCGCCCGCCGGGTCCCCGCCGACGGCCCGCGACTGCAGGACGTCCTCGACCTCGGGGCCGCGTTCGAGCCGGTTGTGCACCCGGGCTTCGAGTTCTGGATCCCGGACGCGGAGAACGCCACGCCCGAGGTGTCCGCATCTCTGGAACGCGCCAATGCCGCGGCGATCCCGACCACGCTGCTTTCCGGTGTGGACGCCGCGTACTGGTGCGAGACGCCGGAGAAGAACCACCTGCGCTGGGTCATGCCCCACCCGGAGGAGCAGCTCCTGGACGCGCTCGCACGCCTGCACGCGGCGGGCGCCTCCTCGCTCGGCGAGGGGACGCGGCTGGTCGGTTCCTTCCGGGCGCACGGGCTGATGGTCCCGGTCTGGGACCTGCCGGTCGCGATGGGTGCCGAGGACTGCGAGAAGCCGGCGGCGCAGTTCGCGGAGCGGCTCGCCGAGGCTCTCGTGTCGGACGCCCCGCTCACCGGCGAGGAGCGGCGGGCACGCGGTGGGCTCACCAACCGCCAAGTGACGCTCAGCTGACAGTGACGACGCCGCGGACCGTTCGGTGACCCCGGTCACAACTCGCCGTACTCGCGAGTAAATCGCTGTCCGAATAGGCGAGATCGAATTTGCTCACAGCAGATCTCTTGTTACCGTTCTGGAAGCCCGGTCGCTGGTGCATCCCCCGTCGCCAGCGGCCGGGCGTCCGCATTTCCGGTACGGCTTGACGGGGCGCACGCCGGAGCACCGGCGGATCACCTCCGCCACGGCGCCCTGGCCGCACCCGGCCCCGGCGCCCCCTCCGCGCACTCGCTCTGCCACCGGTACACGCCTCGGCCTCTGCGCGCAGGGCAGGTTCCCCTGCGCACCCGAAGGTCCGGGAACCCCGGCGCGCGCCGTCTTTCCTCAGGGCTACGGGCGGTGACGGGGCGTTCGCTTTCGGACAGATGTCCGGGACTCAAAGAGGCACCCCTACGAATGGGGCGAGGGCCCCGCAAGAACATTCACATCGACTTCCGCTCCCACACCGTTTCCGTAATTTTCTACGGAAAGGTCATCAGAAAGCCTGCCATCAGCGGCTTTTACGCCTGGCACAGGGATTCATGGATTCGGGCCGGGGAAGAAATGCGCTCGCCCCGCTCGTGCCCGCCCGGCTGATGACGCAGAACACGGGCGGACTCACACCCTTACGAGTGAGCCGCCCGTCGTTCCTGCGTCAGCCGTTTCCCGCATCCATCACCGGTCTGTCAGTACGCAAGCCGGCTGCCACCGCCCGGAGCGCTGTTGCTCGCCTCGACGAGTGCGTCGAGAACCGACTCCACATCCGGGAGCCACGGCGCGGCAGGGCCTGCCATCGGTGCCCGTTCCCAGCGCACCTGCCCCGTACCCACCTCGGACGGAGGCAGGATGAGATAGCCGCCCTCGCCGTGGAACCTCAGCGAGCTGGGCACCCGGTCCTTGGCGTGCAGCAGCTCTCCGAGCCGTTCCAGCGTGTACGGAGCGACCAGCAGCGACCAGCGGGTCGGCGTGGCCACCACCGGACCGAGTCTCAGCCCCATCGCGTCGAGCGCGGTCAGCGCCCGGGCGCCCGCCACGGCCGGCAGGCTCAGCGCACAGGGCGCCTGGCCACCGGTGGCCAGCACGACGGGAGCGGTGGGCCGGTTGGTCCACCACCAGCGCACCATGCGCGCGTCGGTGGTCGCCGCAAGGAGACCGGGGTCGAAGGGATGTGCGCCGGGCACGGCGCACTCGGGATCGGGGCAGGCACAGCCGCGGCCGCGCTCGCCGCGCACACCCGCCGTCGCCAGCCCCGCTCCGGGGAGCACGGGCCACTTCCAAGCGGTGGCACAGGTCAGCGCCGCGTCGAGCTGGGCGGGACTTCCCTTGCGCCGGGGCCGGTGCCTGCGTCGCCTTCCGAGGATCTCGCGCATGAGCGCTCGTTCCTTTCCGTTGAACGCCGAGGTCCACATCACAGCACGTGTTCGTTACACCACGTGTGCGTCTCTTTGCTGTACGTGCATGCTCACCGGGCTGCAGTACGGACAGGCAGTCCGCGCCGAGCGTGAGCCGAGCCGAGCAGAGTGGAACCGAACAGAATGGAGCTGAGCCGAGTCGAACCGTGTGGAACCGAGCCGAGTCCAGTCAATACATCGCGCGGGCGGCGTGCGCATCGCACTCGCCGTCCCTTGTGCAAACCCCGCCACTCGGGGGTGGGGGTGCGGCCGTCACAGGTGAGGACGTCCGGGCGCGCTGTCGGGTTCCGGGGCGATCGCAACTGCCCCTGGCCATCAACGGTTACGTACCCAGCATGCCCGGAATGACGCTCCCTCCGGCACTTCACCCCGAGGGCTCCCCCTGTCGAGCACACCCAGTCGACCGCAAATAGCTGCACGGGGGTGCATTTTTTGGCCAACTTAACAGACCCTTGGACACCACAAATATCGCAAGGACAATGCTGGACATCGCCTTACTTGTACGTGTACATGTGGATGTACTGATAGCGGCGCAGAATGACATGGGGGTTTGCGATGCTATTCGACGAAACACACCGGTCGGAAAGTCGACTGCCATGAGCGCCCCACACCTGCCGAAAGTGGCTGGAATCGATCCCATGGTTCCCGTTTCAACGCACACTGCAGCACCTCTCAAGGCCGTGCCCGCCGCTCCGGGAGCGTTCATCCAGGACCGCCTGGCGGGCTGGGTGTCCGACCTCACCACGCTGCACGAACTCACCGAGCGACTGGCCGGAACCAGCACCCTCGACAGCGCCCTGCACGAACTGCTCGGCGCCGGAGCGGCTCTGGTCGGAGCCCGCCGCGGACTCCTGGTCCTCGAACCGGCCGACGGCGGCGGTCCATCCCTCACCATCGGTCTCGGCCTGGCCCACGCCGAACTCGGGCACATCGAGACCGTGCCTCGCAGCGCCACCTCCTACGGCCGCTTCCTCGACGGCCTCCCGGACACCGACACCCCACTGGCCAGCCCCGACATCCTCGGCGACGACAGCATCGACCCCCGCTGCCGCGAAGTCGCCGCCACCCTCGGATACGCCGCCAGCTACACCCTGCCGCTCGCCACCGGAACCGCCGGCCGGCTCGGCGCGGCCATCTGGCTGTACGACGAGCCCGCCGAACCACTGGAACGCCAGTGCCACCTCGTCGGCCTGTACGCCCGCTACGCCGCAGAGCACCTCGCCCGCCTCCTGGAACTGGAACGCGCCAGGGCGGATGCCGCGATCATCGCCGAGGAACTGCTCCCCAGCCGGCTGCCCCGAGTACCCGGCGTACGGCTGGCCGCCCGCCACCGGACCGCCCCGAAGGGCGGCGGCGACTGGTACGACGCACTCCCTCTCCCGGACAACGCGCTCGGCCTGGCCGTCGGCTCGGTGGGCGGTTCCGGTCCAGGCGCCCTGGCCGCGATGGGCCGGCTCCGCGCAGGCCTGCGGGCGTACGCCGTCATGGAGGGCGAGGACCCCGTCGCCGTACTCTCCGATCTCGAACTTCTGCTGCGGCTGACCGAACCGGCCTGCGCCGCCACCGCGCTCTACGCCTACTGCGAACCCGAGCGCCGCACGATCCTGCTGGCCGGGGCCGGACACACCCCGCCGCTCGTCATCGGTGACCGGCGCACCGAGTTCGTGGAGACGACACTCTCCGCGCCCCTGGGGATGCTGGCCTGCTGGGAGGCACCGAGTGTGGAGTTCACGCCCGCCCCCGGCGAGACCGTGCTGTTCTACACCGACGGGCTGCTGCGCCGCACCGGTGATTCCATGGACCGGGCGTTCGCACGACTTCACGCTGCGGCCGCAGGCGTCCCGAAGGCTCTGCGCCACGACCCCGGAGCCATCGCCGACCATGTCCTGCGGACCGTCCTGCCCGACGGCCTGGACCGGAGCGACAACACCGAGGACGTGGTCATGCTGGCCGCGTACTTCGACTGACGGCCTCACCGGACCTGTAAGAGGTCTTCCGACCCTGGGCCCCCTTCCGTACGCCCGTACGATGGATGGGGTCCAGTGTCGTATAAGGAGAGACAAATCGTGTCTGAGGAGCTCACCCCGGAGACCCCGGAAGCCACCGAAGCAGAGCCGATCAAGCAGCGGAAGAACGGCCTGTACCCGGGCATTTCCGATGAGCTCGCCGAGAGCATGAAGTCCGGTTGGGCCGACACCGAGCTCCACGGCCTCGAGCCGATCGCCCAGGCGCAGTACACCGCCGCCCGCCGCGCCGCGCTCTCCGCGCGCTTCCCCGGCGAGCGGCTCGTCATCCCCGCGGGCAACCTGAAGACCCGCTCCAACGACACCGAGTACGCGTTCCGTGCTTCCACGGAGTACGCCTACCTCACCGGCGACCGGAACCAGGACGGCGTCCTGGTGCTCGAGCCGACCGGCTCCGGCGACGCGGCCGCGCACGACGCGACGGTCTACCTGCTGCCCCGCTCCGACCGCGAGAACGGGGAGTTCTGGCTCGACGGCCAGGGCGAGCTCTGGGTCGGCCGCCGCCATTCCCTCGTCGAGGCCGAGCAGCTGCTGGGCATCCCGGCGAAGGACGTCCGTGAGCTCCCGGCCGCGCTGACCGAGGCCACCGGTCCGGTACGCAACGTCCGTGGCCACGACGCGGGCATCGAGACCGCCCTGACCGACAAGGTCACCGCCGAGCGCGACGAAGAACTGCGCGTCTTCCTCTCCGAGGCCCGCCTGGTCAAGGACGCCTTCGAGGTCTCCGAGCTGCAGAAGGCCTGTGACGCCACGGCACGCGGCTTCGAGGACGTCGTGAAGGTCCTCGACAAGGCCGAGGCGACGAGTGAGCGCTACATCGAGGGCACGTTCTTCCTGCGCGCCCGGGTCGAGGGCAACGACATCGGCTACGGCTCGATCTGCGCGGCCGGCCCGCACGCCACCACGCTGCACTGGGTCCGCAACGACGGCGCCGTCCGCTCCGGTGAGCTGCTGCTCCTCGACGCGGGTGTGGAGACCGACGAGCTCTACACCGCAGACGTGACGCGTACGCTGCCGATCAACGGCACGTTCACCCCGCTGCAGCGGAAGATCTACGACGCCGTGTACGAGGCCCAGGAGGCGGGCATCGCGGCCGTCAAGCCCGGCGCCGCCTTCCGTGACTTCCACGACGCCGCGCAGCGCGTCCTCGCCGAGAAGCTCGTCGAGTGGGGCCTGCTGGGCGACCTGTCCGTGGAGAAGGTCCTGGAGCTGGGCCTGCAGCGCCGCTGGACCCTGCACGGCACCGGCCACATGCTCGGCATGGACGTCCACGACTGCGCCGCCGCACGCACCGAGTCGTACGTCAACGGCATTCTGGAGCCCGGCGTGTGCCTCACGGTCGAGCCCGGACTGTACTTCCAGGCCGACGACCTGACCGTGCCCGAGGAGTACCGGGGCATCGGCGTCCGGATCGAGGACGACATCCTCGTGACCGAGGACGGCAACCGGAATCTGTCCGACAAGCTGCCGCGCCGGGCCGACGAGGTCGAGGCATGGATGGACCGGCTCAAGGGCTGACACGGACGGTGCGCAGGGCCGTGCCCCGTGCGCCGGGAGGGCGCGCTGCTCAGGACACCATGAGCAGCGCGCCCTCCCGCCATTTCAGGACCTTGTCGAAGCTCACCACCGCGCCACGCCCCGGGCGGTTGCCGAAGTGGACGTGATCGGCGAGCTGTTCGATCAGCCCGAGTCCCCGGCCGCTCTCCGCCATGGCCGGCGGCGCTCCCGCCGGGTGTCCGCCTGCCGTGCGCGCGGGCGACGGACAACCGGCCGGGGGGTGCCCTGCGGACGGCTGCGGTTCCGCCGGGGGGTGCCCTGCGGACGGCTGTGCGGCGGTGCGAAGCGTGCGCCGGGTGGGGAACCCGGGCCCCGAGTCGGCGACTTCGATACGGCATTTCTCGCCGTCCAGATAGGCGGTGACCCGGTACTGGCCGGAGCCACCTCCGGGCTGCTCGTCGCCGGTACGACCGGGGCCGACGAGGTCACCGGCGTCTCCCAGGTCGCCGCCGTGTTCCACGGCGTTCGCACAGGCTTCGCTGAGCGCGACCGACAGGTCGTAGGAGATGTCCGGATCCACCCCCGCGGTCTCCATGGTGCCGAGCAGAAAACGACGGGCGAGCGGAACGCTCGCAGCTTCGCGCCGCAAATGGAGTGACCACCACATGCTCATGCTCCAGCCTCCTGGCTGCGGCTCGACATACCGTTACGTATTGCCGCGCAGAGCACTTCGTAAGCACGGATCGGCTGTGACAGCGCTCATTCGGCGGATGCGAATGCTCCGTATACGGGTGTATGCCCCACCCCGCGGCCGCCACGTAGCGCTCCTGAACAGCCGCAACATTCCCCGATCACCCTCGATGCGGACGGATGCCGACCTTCCGGACCTGCCGTACGGGAGCAGGGGGCGCAGTGCGATGATGTCCCGGCCATGTCTATGCCTGTCGCACGCGCCGGAGCCGGTCTGCGGCTTCTGAGGACCGCGGTGTTCACCGCGGTCTGCGTCGTGCTGGCCGCGGCAGGACACACGCTCGCCGCCGGCACGGCCGTGCCCGGGTGGACACTCCTGGCCGGATTCCTCGCAGTCTTCGCCGCTGCGGCAGTGCTCGCCGGGCGCGAGCGGTCGCTCCCCTCGATCACCGCCGCCCTCGCGACCGGACAGATCGCCCTGCACATCCTCTTCGGACCGGGCCGCCACGCGCCGGGCTCCGCGATGACGTCCGGGGACGACTCGTTGATCCGGTTCGCCGCCGGGCTGGTATGCGGTGCCGGGCCGGCGCAGCTGAGCGCCGGTGAGGCCCATCGCATCGTCACCACCGCAGGCATCGACCCGACGACCGTGACGCACGCACACACCCACCTCGCATCCGGCGGGGCGGCCGCCACGGACGCCGCTTCCGCGGCCGATACGGGCGCCCTGATGTCGGGTCTGCTGCCGAGCCTGCCCATGTTCCTCGGGCATCTGCTTGCCGCACTCGCGACCGGCTGGCTCCTGCGGCGCGGCGAGATCGCACTCTTCCGGCTGGCCAGGCTCTCGGCGTACGGCGGCCGGCAGCTTGCGGCCGGAGCCAGGCTGCGGGCACTGCGGGCAGCCATGGCCCTCGTACGCACACTGCGTGCGGGACTTCCGGGGCGCCCCACGACCGGGCCGCTCCTTCCCCGTACCGCCATGGACGCTCCGGCGCCCGCCACCGGGGATCCTCTGCAGCACATGGTGATCAGGCGCGGACCTCCGCCCGTATACGTACGCGCAGCCTGACGCGACTCCTCCCCCGGATCCCGGAGAAGAGCTGTCGCGATGCCGTCGCGCACCCGCGCGACGGGCCACCCTTTTCCTTGTGCCTGTGGAGTGATCCCTGCCATGAACGTTTCACGCATCGCCATCGCGGGCGGCGTCGCCGCATCCACCGTCCTGCTGCTCGCCGGTCCGGCCTCCGCACACGTCAGCGTGCAGCCGCAGGGCGTAGCCGCCAAGGGCAGCTACGCCACCATCAACTTCAAGGTCCCCAACGAGCGCGACGACGCCTCCACCACCAAGCTCGAGGTGAATTTCCCGACCGACCACCCGCTGTCCTCCGTCAGCCCGCAGGCAGTGCCCGGCTGGAAGATCGAGATCACCAAGAGCAAGCTGGCCAAGCCGCTCGACGTGCACGGCAAGAAGATCAACGAGGCCGTTTCCAAGGTCACCTGGACCGCCGACGGCACCGGAATCGCGCCCGGCTACTTCCAGCAGTTCCCGCTCTCGGTCGGACAGCTCCCCGAGGACGCCGACCAGCTGGTCTTCAAGGCCCTGCAGACGTACAGCAACAAGGAAGTCGTCCGCTGGATCGAGGAGCCCACCGCGGGTGGCGACGAGCCCGACAGCCCGGCGCCCGTCCTCAAGCTGACCGCTGCTGCGGCCGACGCCCACGGTGCCGCCGCGGACGACAAGAGCGGCGAGGCGGCCGCGGAGCATGCCAAGGACACCACCGCGTCCTCGAAGACCGCGTCCTCGTCCTCCGACAGCGACAGCACCGCACGTGTTCTGGGCATTGTCGGCATCGTCATCGGTATCGCAGGCGTGGCGTTCGGCGTGCTCGCAGGCCGTCGCCGTACTGCCTGACCCACCGGCCCCACCCGCACCACAGACCAGGAAACAGCTCTCCATGCGCAACAAGAAGACAGTGCTGGCCGCGGCGTTCGCCGCCGTGGCCGCACTGACCCTCTCGGCCTGCGGCAATGACGACGCCTCGGCGGACAAGTCCGTCGCCGACGTCTCCGTCGAGTCCGAGGCGAAGGCTGCGACCGTGCTCGATCAGCCGTTCACCAAGCCCAACCTCGTCCTCACCGACACGCACGGCAAGACGTACGACCTCCGTGAGCAGACCAAGGGCAAGCCGACGCTCATCTACTTCGGCTACACCAACTGCCCCGACGTATGCCCGCTGACCATGAGCAACATCGCGCTCGCCAAGCGGGCACTGTCCGAGGCCGATCGGGACAAGCTCCAGGTCGTCTTCGTCACCACGGATCCCGAACGGGACACCCCGGCGTCCCTGGGCAGCTGGCTCAAGGCCCAGGACCCCGAGTTCACCGGCCTCACCGGCGACTTCCCGACCATCCAGGCGGGAGCACGGCAGATCGGCATCGGCATCGACCCGCCGAAGAAGGAGAAGGACGGCACGGTCGTCTCGATGCACGGGGCCCAGGTCATCGCGTTCTCCCCGAAGACCGACAAGGGGTACGTGCTGTACGGCGAGGACACCACGGCCGACGACTACACCAAGGACCTCCCCAAGATCATCAAGGGGGAGAAGCCGTGAACCACCGCACGGCTCTGGTCGGCGCCCTGGCCCTCACCACGGGTCTGGCGCTGACGGGGTGCTCCTCGGACAGCAAGCCCGAACTGAAGGTGACCGGCGCCTTCATGCCGCAGCCCGTCGGCGACATGGCGGCAGGCTTCCTCGTCGTGAAGAACAGCGGCGGTACCGACCGGCTCACCTCGGTGAGCAGCTCCCTCTCGGACCACGTCACCATTCACGAGACGAAGAACCAGGCCATGCGGATGGTCTCCTCGTTCGAGGTGCCCGCCGGTGGCGAGCTCGACCTCGAACGCGGTGGCAGCCACATCATGTTCATGGACCTCAAGCAGCGGCCCAAGCAGGGCGAAACGGTCTTTTTGGAACTGCACTTCGAGACGGCCGACCCCATCAAGGTCGACGTTCCCGTGAAGGAGACCACCTACAACCCGAAGAAGCAGTGAGGTACTGACACCCCATGACAGCCACCGCCCCGCCCTTCGGGCCCTCCCCGACACGACGGCCGCTCGCCGCGGTCGCGCTCCTCGCCGCGCTGATCAGCCTGCTGTTCGGCCTGGTGCTGGCAGGCGCGAGTCCCGCGTCCGCGCACGCCGCCCTCACCGGGAGCGACCCGCAGGACGGGGCGGTGGTCGCCACCGCCCCCAAGGAGGTCACGCTCACCTTCTCCGAACAGATCGCCATGGGCGAGGACTCGATCCGCGTCCTCGACCCGAGCGGGAAGCGGGCCGACACCGGAGCCCCCCGTGACCTGCAGAGCGGCGCCGTGCAGTACGGCATCACGCTCCACGGCGGTCTGCCCGACGGCACCTACACCGTGGCCTGGCAGGCCGTCTCCGCGGACAGCCACCCGGTGTCCGGCGCCTTCACCTTCTCCATCGGCGCCCCTTCGCAGACCTCGGTCGCGCTCCCCTCCGACGAAGCCGGTGGCGGCCTCGTCGGAACGCTCTACGACATCGCGCGCTACGCCGCCTACGCCGGATTCATCCTCCTCGCCGGTGGCTCCGCCTTCGTGCTCGCCTGCTGGCAGCGCGGGGCGGGCGCCCGGCCGATGCAGCGCCTCGTCGTACGCGGCTGGGTCACACTCACTGCGGCCACCCTCGTCATGCTGCTCCTGCGCAGCCCGTACACCGGCTCCGGCAAGCTCGCGGACGCCTTCGACCTCGACGGTCTGCAGACCGTTCTCGACACCAAGCCGGGGGCTGCGCTGGTCTCCCGACTGCTCCTCCTCGGCGCCTCCGCGCTCTTCATCGCCGTCCTGTTCGGGGCGTACGCCAAGCGCGAGGACGAGAAGGAGAAGCAGGACCTCACCTTCGGGCTCGCCGTCGGCGGAACCGTCATCGCGGCGGGGATCGCAGGTACGTGGGCCCTGGCCGAGCACGCCTCGACCGGCATCCAGCCGGGCATCGCCATGCCGGTCGACGTACTGCACCTGCTCGCCGTCGCCGCCTGGCTCGGCGGGCTCGCCGCGCTGCTGGTCGCCCTGTACCGGACCCCGGACATCACGAGCGGCGCGGTGCGGCGGTTCTCCCGCATGGCGTTCGGCAGCGTGCTCGTACTCACCGCGACCGGGCTCTACCAGTCCTGGCGACAGGTGGGTTCGTGGTCCGCGCTGACCGACACCCGGTACGGACAACTGCTGCTCATCAAGGTGGCCCTGGTTGCCGTACTCGTCGGCGTCGCGTGGATCTCCCGGAGGTGGACGGGACGGCTGGCAGGGAATGGGGATCGGGCCGAGGCCGGGACGGAGAGTCCTGCGGCCGAGGCGGAGAGTCCCGGCGCCGGGGACGAGACGGAGAGTCCTTCCGTGGGCGCCGGGACGGAGAGTCCTGCAACGGGGGACACCGAAGAGGTGGGCCCCGAGCGCGCCGCGCAACTCACCAGGCAGCGTGCCGCTCTGACGGCGACGAAGGAGAAGCGCGCCCGGGACGCCGATCCGGACCGCGCCGGACTGCGCCGCTCGGTCATGGTGGAGACGGGCATCGCCGTGGTGCTGCTCGCGGTCACGACGGTCCTGACGTCCACCGAGCCCGGACGCACCGAGGAGGAGGCCGCCCGCAGCAACTCGGCGGCGGCCGCACCCGTGACCAGCGGGCAGATAAACCTGAGCCTGCCGTTCGACACGGGCGGCCGGAACGGCAAGGGGACCGTACGGCTGGACATCGCCCCCGGCGGGACCGGCTCCAACGGCGTGCACGTGTGGGTCGACGGGCCGGGCAGCCGCCCGATGGATATTCCCGAGGTGAAGCTCGCCTTCACTCTGGAGTCCAAGGACATCGGCCCTCTGCCCGTCGTCCCCGACCGTCTCACCGCAGGTCACTGGACGGCCGGCGGTGTACAGATCCCGATGGCGGGCGACTGGAAGGTCACGGTGACCGTGCGTACCTCGGACATCGACCAGACGACCGTCGACAAGAACGTGAAGATCGGCTGAGCAGGTTGAGCAGGGACAAGAGCAAGAAGAACGAACCCCGTGGCACCGCCGACGGCGTCGGTGGTGCCGGCATCTCCCGCCGACGGCTGATCGGCAGCGCCGGGGCAGCCGGGGCGACCGGCCTGGTGCTGGGTGCGGCGGGCGGTTACGCCGCGACCAGCGGCGACGAACCGACCCTGCTGACCGCCATCGGGTCGACGGAGGCAATGTTTCACGGGAAACATCAACCGGGGATCACCACTCCGCTTCAGGCCCGCGGACATCTGATCGCGTTCGATCTGGCGCCCGGTGCGGGACGCAGGGAAGCCGCCGCCCTGATGCGCCGCTGGTCGGCCGTGGCGCAACGGCTGATGGCCGGCAAGCCTGCCGGGGACGGCACCGGCCACGACACAGGGGTGGCCCTGGACGCCGGACCGTCCTCCCTGACGGTCACCTTCGGATTCGGCCGCACCTTCTTCGAACGCACGGGCCTGGTCGCCCGCCGGCCGGCCGGTCTGGACCCCCTGCCGCCGTTCTCCTCCGACCACCTCGACGCCAAGCGGTCCAACGGTGACCTCTGGGTGCAGATCGGCGCCGATGACGCGCTCGTCGCCTTCCACGCGCTGCGCGCCATTCAGAAGGAGGGCGGCGCGACGGCCCGGGTGCGCTGGCAGATGAACGGCTTCAACCGCACCCCGGGAGCCACGGCCCGGCCGATGACCGCCCGCAATTTGATGGGCCAGATCGACGGAACAGGCAACCCGAAGCCGGATGAGAGCGACTTCGACCAGCGGATCTTCGTCGCGTCGGCAGACTCCTCGGGCGGCTCCAAGGGATCCGGTGCATCGGACGGCTCCGCCTCCTCCGCTTCGGCGTACGAATGGCTGGCAGGCGGCTCCTATGCCGTCGTGCGGCGGATCAGGATGCTCCTCGACGACTGGGAGAAGCTCCCGGTCGTCCGGCAGGAACGGGTCATCGGGCGGCGCAAGGCCGACGGTGCACCCCTGAGCGGCGGCTCCGAGACCACCGAGATGGACCTGGAGAAAGCAGGCCGGGACGGCAGACTGCTGATCCCCGACAACGCCCACGCCAGGATCTCCTCGCCCGAGAAGAACGGCGGAGCCGCGATGCTGCGACGCCCGTTCTCGTACCACGACGGCATCTCCGCGGACGGCACTCCGGACGCCGGGCTGCTCTTCGTCTGCTGGCAGGCCGATCCGTTCAGGGGCTTCGTTCCGGTACAGCGCAAACTCGACCGCGGGGACGCGCTCTCACCGTTCATCCGGCACGAGGCAAGCGCCGTCTTCGCCGTTCCGGGTGGTGCCGCGCCCGGCGAGTACGTGGGGCAGCGCCTGCTGGAAGGGTGAACCCGCCCGGGCTCTTCCGTACGGCCCATTAGGGTGACCGTATGTCAGCCACGCGCTACGCCTATCTCGGCCCCGAAGGCACCTTCACCGAGGTTGCCCTCCGTACCCTTCCGGAAGCCGCCACCCGTGAGCTCGCCCCCATGCTCTCCGTACCGGCGGCACTGGACGCGGTACGCAACGGGGAGGCGGCGGCGGCACTCGTCCCCATCGAGAACTCCGTCGAGGGCGGGATCACCGCGACGCTGGACGAGCTGACCAGGGGCGCGCCCCTGATGATCTACCGCGAGGTGCTGCTCTCCATCACCTTCGCCCTGCTGGTGCGCCCCGGGACCAAGCTGTCGGACATCAAGACCGTCACCGCTCACCCGGCCGCGCAGCCGCAGGTACGCAACTGGATGGCGAACCATCTGCCGAACGCGGTGTGGGAGTCCGCCGCCTCGAACGCGGACGGTGCCCGGCTGGTCCAGGAGGGACGCTACGACGCGGCCTTCGCCGGTGAGTTCGCCGCGTCGACCTACGGGCTGGAACCACTGATCACGGAGATCCACGACGCGGAGAACGCGCAGACGCGCTTCGTGCTGGTGGGCCGGCCCGCCCGGCCGTCGGCACCGACCGGCGCGGACAAGACGTCTGTCGTCATCTGGCTCGGCGACGACCACCCGGGCGCCCTGCTCGAACTGCTCCAGGAGTTCGCGGTGCGAGGCGTCAACCTGATGCTGATCCAGTCGCGGCCGACGGGGGAGGGCATCGGGAACTACTGCTTCTCCGTGGACGCGGAGGGCCATATTTCGGACCGCCGGGTCGGGGAGGCTCTGATGGGGCTGAAGCGGATCTGCCCCAATGTGCGGTTCCTGGGTTCCTATCCGCGAGCCGGAGTGACGCCCGAGGAGGTGCGCGCCCTGCGGCCCGGAACGTCCGACAGGGACTTCACCGAGGCCTCGGACTGGCTCGCACGCAGCCAGGACGGCCGGGCCTGACCAGCACGGACAGGGCAGGGTCACACAGGGCGGGGCCGGCACGTCGCGCGTCACCCGCCGGTTCCACCTCCAGATCCCGTTCCCGGCCCAAAAGTTATCCACAGGCACCCCTGCGGCCTGGGGACAAGTCGACAGCGCAGTACGACATGGTCGACAAATCACCCCAGTGGGACCGGACCCCCCATGAGCCCCCAGTCCAGCCCCTGTCCGCCCAATTCCATTGATCAACTCACCAGAGCGATCAATTCCCACCCGAATGAGTGCGCGAACCGGGTTTCAACGAGAATCCATCGGCCCTCATGCGGCATTCGGAACGATCTCTTCCAGTGTCCACAGATCTTCTTCACAGCCTGTGGATAACTAATTGAATCCACGCACCCCTGTGGACAAGGCCCCCGCCCCACCCGCTCAACTCCCGCCCGAAACACCGGCGATGCGTCAAGGAGTGAAGGCACTTGCTCCCTTTTCGGAGCAATCAGGCCCCTTTATTGACGACATTGGCGACATCGATGACATTGGCGACCACCCCGGCAGGCCGGTCCGCGATTCTCCACCGATTCCCTGGCGTCGGCTCCAACGATTCTCCGCCCGGACGACGAATACCGGCAATTGGGGCAAATTGACACGCTCGTCGATATCGGTTCGAGCTGCGGATCCCCGCACCGGTAGCCTTGAGGGGTGATTGACCTTCGCCTGCTCCGTGAGGACCCCGACCGTGTTCGCGCCTCCCAGCGCGCCCGTGGAGAGGACGTCGCCCTCGTCGACGCCCTGCTCTCCGCCGACGAGCTGCGCAGGTCGTCCGGCGTCCGCTTCGACGAACTCCGTTCCGAGCAGAAGTCGCTCGGGAAGCTGATTCCCAAGGCAACACCCGAGGAGCGCACCGAGCTCCTCAAGAAAGCTGATCAGCTGAAGGCCGAAGTCAAGGCGGCCGACGCCGCGCAGGACGAGGCCGACGCCGAAGCCAAGCGGTTGCTCCTCCTGCTCGGCAACATCGTCCACGAGGACGTGCCGGTAGGCGGCGAGGAGGACTTCGTCGTCCTGGAGACACACGGCACGATCCGTGACTTCGGCGCGGAGGGCTTCGAACCCAAGGACCACCTGGAGCTCGGCGAATCGCTCGGCGCCATCGACATGGAGCGCGGCGCCAAGGTCTCGGGATCGCGCTTCTACTACCTGACCGGGGTCGGTGCACTGCTCGAACTCGCCCTGGTCAACGCGGCGATCGCCCAGGCCACCGAGGCCGGCTTCGTCCCGATGCTGACCCCCGCGCTGGTCCGGCCGCGCGCGATGGAGGGCACCGGCTTCCTCGGCCAGGCCGCGGAGAACGTGTACCACCTGGAGAAGGACGACTACTACCTGGTCGGCACCTCCGAGGTCCCGCTCGCCGCGTACCACATGGACGAGATCATCGACGCCGACAAGCTGCCCCTGCGGTACGCGGGCTTCTCGCCGTGCTTCCGCCGCGAGGCCGGTACGTACGGCAAGGACACCCGGGGCATCTTCCGCGTCCACCAGTTCGACAAGGTCGAGATGTTCTCCTACGTCGACCCGGCGGAGGCCGAAGCCGAGCACCGCAGGCTCCTGGACTGGGAGAAGCAGTGGCTCACCGGGCTCGAGCTGCCCTTCCAGGTGATCGACGTAGCCACCGGCGACCTGGGAGCTTCGGCCTCCCGGAAGTTCGACTGCGAGGCCTGGATCCCGACCCAGGGCAAGTACCGCGAGCTGACCTCCGCGTCGAACTGCAACGGCTTCCAGGCCCGCCGCCTCTCCGTCCGCATGCGCGACGGGAAGAAGGTCCAGCCGCTGGCCACTCTGAACGGCACGCTCTGCGCCGTACCGCGCACGATCGTGGCCATCCTGGAGAACCACCAGCTGGCGGACGGTTCCGTGCGGGTTCCGGAGGTGCTCCGTCCGTATCTGGGCGGGCGCGAGGTTCTGGAGCCGGTCTCCAAGTGAGCTTTCCCTACAAGCTCGTCGCGACCGATCTCGACGGCACGCTGCTGCGTGACGACGACACGGTCTCCGAGCGCACCCGTGAGGCGCTGGCCGCGGCTACCGCGGCCGGCGCGGCGCACATCATCGTCACCGGACGTGCGGTCCCCTGGACCCGGCACATCCTGGACGACCTGGGCTACGACGGCCTCGCGGTGTGCGGCCAGGGCGCGCAGGTCTACCACGCGGGCGAGCACAAGCTGTTGACCTCCCTGACCCTGGACCGGCAGCTCGCGGGCCTCGCCCTGTCCAAGATCGAGGCGGAGGTCGGCCCGCTGGCGCTGGCAGCGAGCCGTGACGGACTCGACGGCGAGGTGCTGGTCGGGCCCGGCTACCAGGTGCAGGAAGGACCGCTCCCCGCCCTGTTCGTGGACGACGCGGCCGAGATGTGGACCGCCCCCCTGAACAAGGTCTACATCCAGCACCCGGAACTCGGTGACGACGCGCTGGCCAAGGCTGCGCGGGAGGCCGTCGGCAGCCTGGTGGACGTCGTCATGGCGGGCCCGGGTGTCGTGGAGATCCTGCCTCTCGGACTCAGCAAGGCGACCGGCCTTTCGCTGGCCGCCCGCCGGCTGGGGCTGAAGGCCGCCGACACACTGGCCTTCGGCGACATGCCGAACGACATCCCCATGTTCGGCTGGGCACAGCACGGTGTGGCCATGGCCAACGCGCACGACGATCTCAAGGCCGTGGCGCACGAGATCACGGCGTCGAACGAGCACGACGGCATCGCGGTGGTGCTCGAGGAGCTGCTCAGGACGGCCACGCGCGCGTAGGGGTTCCCACGGTTCGGGCGGTCCTGCTTGGTGGCGGAGGATGCGCGGATCGAACGCGCGCGGGGGCACGCCCCCGACGACGGCTTAGCAAGCCGCTGCCTTACCACTCGGCCAATCCTCCGGGAGGGTGGCCGCGCGATGCGCAGGGAAGGCCACCCCGGGGGTCCTGCTCAGCGGTTCACGCGTAGCTGATGCGCTACTGGCGTACCGGCTGCGGACCACCCTGCTGGGAACTCGACGGACTCGGACTCTCGGTCATCGCCGCGCTCCTCTCCCGGACTTGTGGGCGCCGTGGTCGCGTGCGCCGTCTCCCTCACTGTGCCCGAGCGCGCCGTCCGGGGGCCACTCCTTTTCCCGTGGCCCCCGGCGGTCGTCCTCCTCCGGGCCGGATGTCAGCCGTGCTTGCGGCGGCTCAGGTCCTTGAGGTGCCGGGCGAAGTCGTCCATGTGTGCGTCGAGCCGGACGATGTCCTGCGAGACGTCGGTGAGCCGCAGACTGATGGCCCCGACGACCTGATGGGTGACGTCCAGCTTCCGGTCGAGGACATCGAGCCGGTGCGACATCCTGCTCAGTACGGGACCGAGCTCCTGGAGGGCGCTACCGACGCCGACGAGGCAGCCCTCGACACGCGTGACCCGATGGTCGAGCGAGGCGATCGAGGCCCGGAGGTCCTCCTCGGCGTCGAGGAGATAGGTCCGGACGCAGCGGGCGATGTCGCTGTCGCGAAGAAGCATGGCGACGTCGAGTACCGTCCTGCGCGTGTAGAGCCGCAGCTGAGTGGCTGCCTGTGGATAACTTTCCGGCACCTCACCCTCCCATAGCGACAGCATGTCGCCATGGAAGGAGCGCAGCTCATCACCCCGTAGAACCCTCATGCCGTTGTCGGTCAACTCTTGCTGATGCCGGTCGGTCAGCCTTCTGACCGAGGCTGTGGATACTTCGAAGTAACGAGCCACGTCGTCTGTGCGAACGTGAATCCCGTCAGGGAGCATGACAAGACTCTTGACCTTGTCGAGGGCGTCGACGCGCCCCATCTGCTCGACACGCAAGGCGTGCGATTCGAGCAGGGCTACTTCCGTGGGCATGGGCATGCCTTTCGTGCGCGGAAACGGCGATGGACGGCCCTGTCCCCGGGCCGCAAGGGCGGAGGACGCTCACGGTTGCCACTCACTCGATGACCGGCACCGCGGGGCACAGCCCCACCGGTGCCGGCATTCCCCGATTTCACGAAAGCTCGACGCCACAGATCCCAGTTGCCTCCACGCACCCCGGTCAACGAGCCGATAACCGTACAGTTACGCGCTCCACTGTCCGCTCATAGGACAACCCCCGTCCATGGGACGGGGGTTGCACAACGCATCAGGCCACCGACAGCGGCCTCACTCCTCGCCGGCGAGCTTCAGCGCCCGCAGCTTCTGGCCCGCGTACCAGGTGGCCACGACCGTGACACCCGCCAGCAGGACCGTCGCGAGCGGCAGGCCGACATCCGAGGTCACCAGACCGTCCCCGGCGACCTTCTCGGCGACCGAGAGGGACCACTGCTGCACGCTGAGCGTCCTGGCCCCCGGCACCAGGCTGCCGAAGAGCGCTTCCCAGACCAGCGCGTACACCAGACCGAAGACCACCGCATGCCTGCTGACCGTGCCGAGCAGCAGGAACAGCGCGCTGTAGGCGATCGAGGCGACCAGCGCCGCGATCGTGTACGCCACGGCGATCTGCCCGCCGTTGCCATTGAGGATCACGCCCGCGATGAAGGTGGGCAGCGCGGAGAAGAGCATCGTCACAGCGATGGCGACGATCAGCTTGGTGAAGATGATCGTGGGCCGCTTCACCGGCTTGGCCAGCAGATAGACGATCGAACCGTCGTCGATCTCCGGTCCGATGGCTCCGGTCCCGGCGATGACGCCGATCAGCGGCACCATCGTGGCGATGGCGAAACCGCCGAGCACACCGGAGGCGACGCCGTCATCGGCTCCGGCGAACGCCCGTACCGCCACGGCGATGGCCACCAGGAGCACGGGCAGGATGAACAGGATGGCGGCCCGGCGCCGGCCGAGCAGGGCCCGGTAGGTGAGCCGGGCGACTGTGGGGTCGTACATGACGCTTCACAGCTCCTTTCAGGCCACTACTCAGGCCGCTACGAGATAGGAAAAGACCGATTCGAGGGACTCGTCGGACGGCGAAACGGTCAGCAGCCGGATGCCCTGTTCGCGTGCCACCTTCGGCAGCAACGTGGTGAAGCGCCCGAAGTCGACGGCCTGGATACGCAGGGCCTGCTCGCTCAGGTCGACCTCGATACCCGCGGTCGACGGGTCGGCAATGAGCGCGGCAGCCAGTGCCCGGTCGTCGCTGGACCGCACGAGATAGCGGTGCGGCCGGTCCGTCATCAGCCGGCGGATCTTCCGGAAGTCACCGGACGCGGCATGCCGCCCCGCCACAATGACCTCGATGTGCGAGGCGAGTTGCTCGACCTCCTCGAGGATGTGGGACGAGAAGAGGACCGTGCGCCCCTCCGCTCCCATCCGCCGAAGCAGCTCCATCAGCTGCATGCGCTGACGCGGGTCCATGCCGTTGAACGGTTCGTCGAGCAGCAGCACCGAGGGCTCGTGGACCAGGGCGGACGCCATCTTCACGCGCTGGCGCATGCCCTTGCTGTACGTCGAGATCTTGCGGTCCTGCGCGTACTCCATCTCGACCGTGGCCAGTGCCTTGCGCGCCTCCGCGTCACCGAGTCCGTGCAGCTCCGCGTTGGCGACGACGAACTCGCGGCCGGTCAGGAAGTCGTACATACCTTCGCGCTCCGGCACGATGCCGATCGCCTTGTAGACCGCTTCGTTGCGCCAGATGGTCTTGCCGTCGAGCGTGACCTTGCCCGTCGACGGAGCGAGAAACCCGGCCATCATGTTGATCAGCGTGGACTTTCCGGCACCGTTGGGACCCAACAGCCCGGTGACACCGGGCCCCACCGTCATGCTCACGTCGTTGACGGCAACCACGTTCCCGAACCAGCGCGATGTGTGGTCGATCTCGATGGTGGTCACAGCCCGACCCTCCGGTAGCGGCGCATCAGTACGGCGAACGAGCCGGCGACGAGCGCGAGTACAACGATCAGATAGGCCACCCCGGCACCGGCACCCGGGCCCACTCCGCCGGGGAAATTGGTGGAAGCACCGAGGAACGCGGTCTGCACCCCGTCGATCAGCGTGATCGGGGAGAAGAGACCCAGCCAGGTGATGGCACCCATGGAATCCGTCGACCAGGCGATCGCCTGGACCGTGGAGACCGCACCGTAGGTGATGGTCAGTACGGCGATCACAGCGGCGACACCGAAGCCGCGGCGCGGCGTCAGGGCGGCCACCACCAGTCCGATTCCGGCGAACAGCACGGACAGCAGCGCCACCGATACCATCCCCTGCCCGAACCCCGCGGTCTGGTCCGCGAAGTCGAACTTCGCGAGCAGCGCACCCACGTAGAGGATGACGAGCGGCAGGCCGGTGAGGATGAAGAGAGCCGACGTCATGGCCGCGAATTTGGCGATGACGTAGTCGACGCGCTCGATCGGCCGCGAGAAGTACAGCGGAACACTCTTGAAACGCAGGTCCCTCGACACGGACTGCGGTGCCTGGGAGGCGATGAAGAGCCCGATCACCGCCTGCAGGTAGATCGCGAACGCCGTGTATTTGATGGGGAGTTTCGTCATGGTCCCCGGCGGGGCGGCCATGGCGACCGCGACGATGATCAGCGCCACCAGGCACATCACCCCGCACAACAGCATCGGCAGCACCTTGGACTTGGCGGAACGGCCCAGTCCGAAGGAGCCCCGCAGGGACTGGGAGTAGAGCGAACGGCGGGCATAGGCCCGGCCCAGTCGGACCCCGTCGTAGGAGCGGTACCCGATGTTGTGGATCCGGGAGGTGTCGCTCCCGGTCACGGTCCCGGTCTCAGTGCTCATCACGACCGCTCCCCTTCTGCTGTACTGCCCCGGCTGTCACGGTCATGGCCTGCGGTGCCTCTTCGGCACGGAAGACCTCGGCGATGTGGTGACGCCGCTGTTCCATCCGGATGAGCCCGAGTCCGAGTCCGGCGACACTGTCGCGGACCAGGTCGTACGTCTCCTCGCCCGTTGCCTCGATCAGAAGGATGTGACCCGCGCCGGGCAGCCCCTCGGAGTCGAGACCGTCCAGGCCGATGAGCTTGACCCCTGCGCCGGTGAGGCTCCGGCGCAGGGCGTCGGTGCCGTCCGGGTGGGTGTCGCTGTCGGTGACTTCGACCGCCAGGGTCGTCGTCATCTGGGTGAAGTCGCTGGTGGAGCTCGATCGCAGCAGAGCACCGCCGTCGATGACGACGACGTGGTCGCAGGTGCGCTCGAGTTCGCCAAGGAGGTGCGAGGTGACCAGCACCGAGATGCCGAAGTCGGTGTGGATACGGCGGATCAGACCGAGCATCTCGTCGCGGCCGACCGGGTCCAGACCGTTGGTCGGCTCGTCGAGAAGGACCAGCTGGGGGTCGTGAACCAGCGCCTGTGCCAGCTTCACCCGCTGCTTCATGCCGGTCGAGTAGCCGCCGATGGGGCGGTAGCGCTCCTCGTACAGACCGACGTGGCGCAGCGTGTCGGCGGTGCGCTCGCGCGCAGCCGTCGGCGGGAGTCCGGACATCCGCGCCATATGTACGACGAACTCGGTCGCTGATACATCGGGGGGCAGGCAGTCGTGCTCAGGCATGTACCCGACCCGCTCCCGGATCGCGGCGCCACTGGTGGCGACGTCGAGCCCGAGCACTGCGGCCCGGCCCTCGGTGGCGGGGGACAGACCCAGCAGGATCTTGATCAATGTGGACTTGCCGGCTCCGTTGGCACCCACCAGGCCGGTTACGCCCGGTCCGATGTCCAAGGAGAGCCGGTCAAGCGCGGTCACCCGGGGGAACCGCTTGCTCAGGCTTTCGGTCGCGATCACAGTCACGTGTTCGAAGGTAGTGGTGCGCACCGCCGGAGTCGTCAGACCTGGCGGTGGTATCCGCGTCCGACTCCAGGCGTACGGACCCGTAGGGGGGACCCCACAAGGGAGGACCCGGGAGCCACGGACACACCCGGGCCAGGACGCACCGCGTCCGGTTCCGCCCCCGCACTGCCTCCGGTTCCGCCCCCGCACCGCGTCCGCGTCGCGTCCGCACCGAGTTGTCCACATACCGTTGTCCACAGGCCCGGCGCACCCCTTGACGCAGCCGGCAGGGATTGTCACATTCGTCGGTGTCACGTTACGGGCACGTACCGCGACACCGCACAGACCAAGGGGGCTGCGTGAATCTACGAGGCGCGCGCGAGCGCTGGGTTCGAACGGGCGGAGTCGAGCTGTGCGTCGCCGAGCTGGGCGACCGGACGCAGCCGACGATCGTCCTGGTGCACGGCTATCCGGACAGCAAGGAGGTCTGGTCCCAGGTGGCGCTGCGGCTGGCCGGGAGCTGGCATGTCGTGCTGTACGACGTGCGGGGACACGGCCGGTCGACGGCGCCCGGACCACTGCGCGGCGGCTTCACACTGGAGAAGCTGACCGACGACTTCCTGGCCGTCGTGGATGCGGTGAGCCCGGACCGGCCGGTGCACGTGGTCGGCCACGACTGGGGTTCCGTCCAGGCCTGGGAGTTCGCGACGGTCGAGCGGACCAAGGGCCGGATCGCCTCGTTCACCTCGATGTCGGGCCCGTCCCTGGACCACTTCGGGCACTGGATCAAGCAGCGGGTTTCCCGCCCCACTCCGCGCCGGGTCGGTCAGCTGCTCGGCCAGGGCGCCAAGTCCTGGTACGTGTACGCGTTGCACACACCGGTCCTGCCCGAGCTCGCCTGGCGCGGGACGCTCGGCAAGCAGTGGCCGCGCATTCTGCAGCGGATGGAGAAGGTCCCCGCGGACGGCTACCCGACGTCCTCGCTCCCGCGGGACGCGGCACACGGGGCCTGGCTCTACCGCGACAACGTCCGGGCCCGTCTGCGCAGACCTCGCGCCGACGCGTTCGCCCATGTGCCGGTCCAGCTGATCACACCGACCGGTGACATCTTTCTCTCGGCGACGCTCTACGACGAACTCGGCTCCTGGGCACCCCGGCTGGTGCGGCGTTCCCTGCCTGCCAAGCACTGGGTGCCGCGCACCAGGCCGGATCAGGTGTCCGCCTGGATCACCGACTTCGTCACCGCCACCGAGGCGGCCGGTGCGGACGGCCCGCCGTTGCCCCGGACGGTGGCGACAGGTGCCCACGCGGACCGGTTCGGCGGGCAGTTGGTTCTGGTGACGGGCGCGGCCGGGGGCATCGGGCGGGCCACCGCTCTCGCGTTCGCAGCAGCGGGCGCGCGCGTGGTGGTCGTGGACCGGGACCCGGAGGGGGCAGCCCGGACCGTACAGGCAGCCCGTCGGGCCGGCGCACCGGACGCCTGGAGCGAGGTGGTGGACGTCAGCGACGAGGAAGCGATGGAGAAGTTGGCCGAGAAGGTCGCGGCGGAGTACGGAGTCGTCGACGTCCTGGTGAACAACGCCGGGATCGGGTTGTCCGGTTCCTTCCTGGAGACCACGAGCCAGGACTGGAGGAACGTCCTCGACGTCAATCTGTGGGGGGTCATCCACGGCTGCCGGATCTTCGGCAAGCAGATGGCCGCCCGCGGCCAGGGCGGCCACATCGCCTCGGCAGCCGGCTACCAGCCGTCGAGGGCGCTGCCCGCGTACAGCACCTCGAAGGCCGCCGTGCTGATGCTCAGCGAATGCCTCCGGGCGGAGCTCGCCGGACAGTCGATCGGGGTCAGTGCGATATGCCCGGGCATCGTCAACACCGGCATCACGGGAACGGCGCACTTCGCCGGGACCGATGCGGCTGAGGAGAACCGTCTTCGAAAGCGGACCGGCCGCCTGTACGCGCTTCGCAACTACCCGCCGGAGAAGGTCGCCGACGCGATCCTCGGGGCCGTGGTGCACAACCGGGGCGTGGTGCCGGTGACGCCCGAGGCCCGCGGCGCCCGGCTGCTGTCGCGGATCAGTCCCGGAGTGCTGCGAGGTATCGCCCGGCTGAAGCCGCCGCTGTGAGCGGGCCCCGGGCGTCCGGGACGCAGAGCCGGAACACTGCGGCGGACCCTCCGCAGCACATGGGCGCGGTTGCCCCGGAGTACCGGATCGAGGACCTGGCGCAGGCGAGCGGCGCGACCGTCCGTACGATCCGCGCCTACCAGGACCGCGGCCTGCTGCCCGCACCGGAGCGGCGCGGGCGGGCCAATGTCTACGGCGAGATACATCTGACCCGCCTCAGGCAGATCGCCGGTCTGCTGGACCGCGGCTACACCCTGACCAGCATCAGGGAGCTGCTGGACGCGTGGGACACGGGCCGCGGGCTCGGCGGAGTGCTCGGTCTGGTCGCCGAGGTGCAGGGCCCGTGGTCGGACGAGGAGGCCGGCCGGATCACGCGGGCGGAGCTGGAGGCGAGGTTCGGCGGGATGCCGGGCGGCGCGTCGGCCGAAGAGGCAGTGACAGACGGGTTCGCGGATGCGGTGGCCGACGCGGTGGCACTCGGCGTGCTCGAACCCGTCCCGGGAAGCGACGACGCATTCCTGGTCCCGAGCCCTCAAGAACTGTCCGTGGCAGTGGAGTTGCATGCTGCCGGGGTTCCTCTGTCCGCAATCTCCGGCCATCTGGGGGAACTCCGGCAGCAGGTCGAGCACATCGCTTCCCGCTTCCTGGAGTTCACCACCGAGCACGTCTTCGCCCGCTACGCGGGCCCTCCCAGACGAACGGACACGGACGCGGCGGAGGCGGCCTCGATGGTGCGCCGCCTGCGCCCGCTCGCCCAGCAGGTGGTGGACGCCGAACTTGCGCGTGCCATGGGTAGGTTGGCCGTCCGGCATCTGCAGAGACACCTCACCGCCCCGGATCCGTCCGGCGAGCGCCCCGGACCGCGACCCGTACTCCTTCCGGCTTCGACAATGCAGGCTGTCCAGGACCTTGTTGGGCTGCAGGGCATCGCCCCCTTCGTCGCGGCGGCAGCCGAACGTGAGGTCCAGGCGCGAGCATTGGATGTTTTGGCTTCATCTCATGCCATATCGGCAAAACTTGGACAAAAGGCTTGAATGTTCCGTGACTTGTCCACAGATTCGCCAAATACCTTGTGGATAACTTGAGTTGGCTGTGGATCAAACCTGGACACCTCCATGGGTGTCACGAACTCTGAACGAAATCGGGGTGCGCCGGGATGAACGCTGAGGGCACTCTGGCGGGATGGACGAGCGACGCACCGTCAAGGTGTCCAAGTACCTGTCACAACACCTGCGGCATCAGCCGGAACGCATCGGTATCACCCTCGACGCCTCCGGCTGGGTGCCGATCGACGCACTGATGCGGGCCTGCGCCGCGCACGGATTCCCCATCACCCGGGCAGAGCTCGACCATGTCGTCGCAGCCAACGACAAACAGCGTTTCGCCGTGGACGGCGACCGCATCCGGGCGAACCAGGGCCACACGATCACGGTCGACCTCGGCCTGCCACCGGCCGAGCCGCCCCCGTACCTCTACCACGGCACAGTGGGCCGGGTGCTTGACGTCATCCGTACCGAGGGACTGCGGCCCATGGCCCGCCACCACGTCCACCTATCGCCCGACCGCGAGACGGCGACTCGCGTCGGCGCCCGGCGTGGAGTGCCGGTCATCCTCTCCGTGGACGCGGGCGCCATGCACCGGGCGGGTCACGTCTTTCACGTCAGCACCAACGGGGTGTGGCTCACCGACTCCGTACCACCGCAGTTCCTGCGTCTGCGCGAGTAACTGCGCGAGCCGAGTAACTGCGCGAGCCGTCCCGGCCGCCGGAGCCGGTCTCCGGGCACCCTCCCGACCTGTTCGCGCGGTCAGCGCTCCAGCAGGCCGAAACCCGTCGGACGGACCATGCGCTCTGCTCCCATCGGCGTGGAGGACGGCACGCCTCGCCGTAGAGTCGGATGCATGACGTCCTCTCTGCGCCTGAGCACCGTGATCCTCCCCATCCGCCGCTGGCACGACGGCGGCCGGGCACTGTGGGCCCGCGCCGAGGAACTGGGTTTCCATGCCGCGTACACCTACGACCATCTGGCCTGGCGAACCTTTCGCGACGGCCCGTGGTTCGGCGCGGTCCCGACCCTGACGGCCGCTGCTGCCACCACGGAGCGGCTGCGCCTGGGCACCCTGGTCACCTCGCCCAACTTCCGGCACCCTGTGACGCTCGCCAAGGACCTCATCACGCTGGACGACGTCTCCGAGGGACGGATCACGCTCGGGATCGGCGCCGGCGGGAACGGTTTCGACGCCACGACTCTGCGCAGGGGCGACGAGGAGCCGTGGACACCGCGGGAACGCGCCGACCACTTCGACGAGTTCGTTCCGCTCCTGGACCGGCTGCTGCGGGAGCCCTCGGTGACGCACGAGGGCCGGCTCTACGCCGCGAACGAGGCCCGCAACATCCCCGGCTGCGTGCAGAGTCCCCGACTGCCCTTCGCGATCGCCGCCACGGGGCCACGGGGGCTGAAGCTCGCGGCACAGTACGGACAGGCTTGGGTGACGACGGGCGATCCGAAGCTGTACGAGAGCGGCACCCCGGAGCAGTCCGTGGCCGCCATCCGCGGGCAGATCGCCAGGCTCGGCGCGGCCGGCGAATCCGTGGGCCGGGATGTCTCGGAGCTGGACAAGGTCCTGCTCACCGGCTTCACGCCGGACCGTCCGCTGCAGTCCTTCGACGCGTTCGTGGACTTCGCGGGTACGCATGCCGAGCTCGGCTTCACCGAGATCGTCGTGCACTGGCCGGTACCTGACTCCGATTTCGCCGTCGACGAAAAGGTGTTCGAGCGGATCGCCACCGAGGGCCTGTCCCAGCTCGGCTGACCGAGCGGGGCCCGCGCTCGGGCACCGATTCGCAGGCCGAAAAGCCGTCGGCATATGCCTTTGACATGTTCTGCAGTTCAGGGGCGCGCTATCTCAGATGTGCGCCCCTCTGCACGACCGTGCAACTCCATACGGGAGAATGGGCAGGTGACCTCAGCTATCGACTCGCCTCTGCCTGCCGTGACCCGGCTGATCGCCACCGACCTGGACGGCACCCTGCTGCGCGACGACAAGACCCTGTCGGACCGTACCGTCGCCGCCCTCGCCGCGGCCGAGGAGGCGGGAATCGAAGTCTTCTTCGTCACCGGCCGGCCCGCCCGCTGGATGGACGTCGTGACCGCCCATGTACACGGTCACGGCATGGCGATCTGCGCGAACGGGGCCGCCGTCGCCGATCTGCACGCGGACGGCCGGCTGATCGAGGTCCGCCCGCTGGAGCGTGACGTGGCCCTGGACGTGGTTCATGTACTGCGGGAGGCCGCACCCGGTGTCTCCTTCGCGGTCGAGCTGACCACGGGCATCCACTACGAACCTGCCTACCCGCCCTTCCACATGGATCCGGGGGCCACCGTCGCCGTCGCGGAGAAGCTGCTCCACGAGGAAGCGCCGGGCTCCGCAGCCCCCGTTCTGAAGGTCCTGGCCCACCACCAGGAACTGGCTCCGGACACCTTCCTCGCGCTGGCCCGTGAGGCGGCGGGGGACCGGGCCTCGTTCACCCGCTCCAGTCCCACCGCGCTGCTGGAGATCAGCGGTCTCGGGGTCTCCAAGGCCGGCACGCTCGCCGCGTGCTGCGAGCGGCGCGGCATCGCCGCGGCCGAGGTGGTGGCCTTCGGGGACATGCCCAACGACATCGAGATGCTGAGCTGGGCCGGCGCCTCGTTCGCGATGGGCAATGCCCACCCGGCCGCGGTGGCTGCCGCCTCCGGCGTGACCCTTTCCAACAACGAGGACGGTGTCGCCGTCGTCATCGAGCGGATCCTCGCCGCCCGCTGAAGCCGTCCGCCGACGCCATCCGGACGGAGCACGGCAGGCGGCCCGGAAGCAGCGCTCCGGACGGATGCTGCGGAAGTGCTCCGGACGGATGGTGCGGCAGTGCACCGCACCGATGTCCCGGAAGTGCTCCGGACCGATGGACCCCGCATCGTCAGAGCGGGACCTCCCAGACCACCGCCGCGCCTCCGCCGTTCTCCCCGGGCCCGAACCAGCTCGCTCCCCCCAGGGACTCCGCACGACGTGCGAGGTTGCGCAGTCCGCTGCGCCGTCCGCTGTCCGGGATACCCACCCCGTCGTCGACGACCGAAAGCCGTACCGCATCCCGTCCGTCCGGCAGGGTCGCGGTCGCATCCACACTCACCTCGACCATCGACGCCCCGGCATGCCTGAAGGTGTTGGACAGCGCCTCGCGCAGCGCCGCGATGAGGTTCTTGCCCGCCAGTTCGCCGACCAGCGTGTCGACGGGGCCCAGGAAACGGTGCGACGGCTTGAAGCCGAGGGGCACGGCCGCCATGTTGATCTCCCGCAGCACACGGGTCCGCAGTCCGGACGGTGCCTCTGCCGGTTCCTGCTGCAGCGCGAAGATCGCGGTACGGATCTCCTGGATGGTCACATCCAGTTCGTCGACGGCCCGTCCGACGCCGGTCTGCACCGCGGGGACAGCCGAGCGGCGCTGCGCCCGCTCCAGCATCATCCCGGCGGCGAACAGGCGCTGGATGACGAGGTCGTGGAGGTCCCGGGCGATCCGGTCCCGGTCCTCGTACACAGCGAGCCGCTCCCGGTCGCGCTGCGCCTCGGCCATCTTCAGCGCGAGGGCGGCCTGCGCGGCGAACTGGGTGGCCAGCGTTCGCTCCGCCTGTGTGAAGGGACGGTCGCCCCGTGCCCGTGGGATGGCGAGCGCGCCGAGCACCCGCCCGCCGCTGCGCAGCGGAAGCAGCATGTGCGGGCCGAACTGGTGGGCCAGCCTGGTGATCATGCGGGGGTCGGTCGCGGCGTCGTCCATGAAGACCGCCTCGCCCCTGAGGAGCGCCGCCACCACGGGGCTCCGGGACGGAATGATCACTCCGAGCGAGGCCGACGGGTTGTCGCCGGCGACGGCGACGATTTCCAGACCGCCATCCTCGGCCGGCAGCAGCACGATTCCTGCGGCTGAGTCGGCGAGACGGCGGGCCTGTTCGGCGACGACAGTCAGCGCGTCGTCGGCGTCCCCACCGGAGAGAAGGGCAGTGGTGACGGCCACCGAACCTTCGATCCACCGTTCTCGCCGGCGCGCGGCCCCGTACAACTGCGCGTGACCGATGGCGATCCCCGCCTCCGTGGCGAGTACCCGCAGCACGTGCAGATCGTTGTCGTCGAACTCGCCCCCGCCGTGCTTCTCCGCCACATAGAGATTCCCGAAGATCTCGCCCTGGACGCGGACCGGAACCCCGAGGAAGGTCCGCATCCTCGGGTGGGCGGGCGGGAACCCGGCGAAGCGCGGGTCGGCCGACAGGTCTGCCAGCCGGATGGGAACCGGATCATGAATCAGTGCGCCCAGAAGCCCGGTACGGCCATCAGGCCGGTGTCCGATCGCGCGAGCGACCTCTTCCGGGACTCCGTGGGTGATGAAGTCGGAAAGGGCCTCGCCCGAATCGTCGACCACGCCGATCGCGGCGTAGCGGGCGTGGGCAAGCTCAGCCGCGGTCTCGCAGATGCGCTCGAGTGTGGAATGGAGCTGCAGCCCCGTACCGAGGGACCGCATGGCGTCCAGCAGTTGCGGAACACGGGCGGTCAGCTCCGTGGAGAGTCCCCGCGGGCTTCCCTCGGCCCGCGCCGTGGCTTCGGGTGAGTCCTGCGCGTCCTGCTCGGGCATGAGCCGAGCCTAGTCAGTCATGTTTCGTCCGGAAAGTCGGGATGCGTCTCCGCCCGTCACGGCCGCACCTCCTCCAGCCGCGCCTCCTGCAACCGCACCGGCTCCTGCTCGCGCTCCAGCATCCGGCTCAACGGCCCGTCCTGCGCGGCCAGAGCGGCGTACGTTCCCTGCTGCACCACTCGGCCCCCGTCCAGCACCAGGACCTCGTCCACCGCGTCGAGTCCCGCCAGCCGATGGGTGATCAGCACGGTCGTACGTCCCCGTGTGGCGGCCAGTAGATCCGCCGTCAGCGCATCCGCCGTGGCCACATCGAGGTGCTCGGCGGGCTCGTCGAGGACGAGAACGGGGAAGTCCGCGAGCAGCGCCCGGGCCAGCGCGAGCCGTTGCCGCTGGCCGCCGGAGAGCCGGGCACCGTGTTCGCCCACCAGGGTGTCGAGACCGTCCGGCAGCGACTGGGCCCAGTCCAGCAGCCGGGCCCGGGCGAGCGCGTCCCGCAGCTCACCGTCCGTGGCACCCGTGCGGGCAAGCCGAAGGTTCTCGCGGATGGAACTGTCGAAGACATGGGCATCCTGGGCGCACAGTCCGACGAACGTCCGGACCGTGTCCCCGTCCAGCGCGGACGCCTCGACGCCGCCGAGCCGGTACGTCCCCTTCCGTGCGTCCAGGAAGCGGAGCAGGACCTGGGCGAGCGTCGTCTTTCCCGAGCCGGACGGCCCTACGACCGCCACCCGCTTTCCTGGGAGCAGTGTCAGGTTCACGGAGTCCAGTGCGTCCCGCTCCGCTCCCTCGTACCGCGCCGACAACGCCCGTACGGAGAGAGGGAAGGGCGAGGCGGGCGCCTCGGCCGGCGCGGCAGGCTCCTGGACCGGCACGGGGGCGTCGAGCACCTCGTAGACCCGCTCAGCGCTCCGCTCGACCCGCCGGCGGTACTGCACGGCGAGCGGCAGTCCCGTCACGGCCTCGAACGCTGCCAGCGGGGTGAGGACGACAACGGCGAGCTCCACGCCGGCCAGCCGTCCGTCGAGCACCGCAGGAAGGGCGACCAGTGCGGCACCGACGACAGTGAGTCCGCAGATCAGTGCCGAGAGTCCGCCGCCGAGCGCGGTCGCGGTCGCGGCGCGCGAGGCGATCCGGGTGAGTACGGCGTCGGCCGCGCGCAGCTGCCTCATGCGGAAGGGCAGCGCGCCCGCGACGGTCAGCTCCGCCGTCCCGCCGAGCAGATCAGTGACGTGGGTGGCCAGCGCTGCCCGGGCCGGCGCCAGTTGGCGCTCCGCATGCCGGGCACAGGCCCCACTCACCAGCGGCACGCCCACGCCGGCGAGGAACAGGCCCACGGCCAGGACGGCACCCGCCTCCGGGAGAAGCCAGCCGGTGAACCCGACAGCCCCCACCCCGACAGCGAGCGCGGTTCCTGCGGGCAGCAGCCAGCGCAGCCAGTAGTCCTGCATCGCGTCGACATCGGAGACCAGCCGGGTCAGCAGGTCGCCGCGCCGTGTCGTACGCAGGCCGGCCGGTGCGATGCGTTCGAGCCCTCGGTACACAGCGACCCTGAGTTCGGCGAGCATCCTGAGCACCGCATCGTGGGACACCAGCCGCTCGGCATAGCGGAATACGGCCCGGCCGATACCGAAAGCCCGGGTCGCGGTGACCGCGACCATCAGATACAGCACCGGGGGCTGCTCCGATGCGCGCGAGATCAGCCAGCCGGAGACGGCCATGAGGCCGACGGACGAGCCCACGGCGAGGCTGCCCAGCAGCAGCGCGAGGCCCAGCTTCCCGTGCCGGGCGCCGGCAGCCTCCCTGACCCGGGCGAGCACGCGTCCGCCGGGCCTGGGGGCGGTGTCCTTCAGGAGCTCGGGTTCCCCCGCGCGCACCAGTACGCCGGGGACCGGAGACGCCGGGCCGTCAAGACCGCCCAGCCCGTCCAGCCCGTTCGGGCCCGCCACCGCCGCCCGCACGGTGCTCGCCCCGGCCTGCCCGGCCGCCCGCGGCTCCAGCGCCACCACCCGGTCCGCGACCGAAAGCAGTGCCGGGCGGTGTACGACCAGCAGCACCGTACGTCCGGCCGCCAGCCTCCGTACCGCATCGACGATGCCCGCCTCCGTCTCGCCGTCCAGGCTCGCGGTCGGCTCATCGAGCAGCAGCAGAGGCCGGTCGGCAAGAAACGCCCGTGCCAGTGCGAGCCGTTGGCGCTGGCCTGCGGAGAGCCCGGCGCCGTCCTCACCCAGCAGTGTCCGCACACCGTCCGGTAGGCCGGCCACGAAGTCGTAGGCCCCCGCGTCCCGCAGCGCCGCCGTGACCGCGTCGTCGTCGGCGTCCGGGCGTGCCAGCCGTACGTTCTCCGCGATCGTCCCGGCGAAGAGATGAGGGCGCTGCGGCACCCACGCGAGCTGCTCGCGCCAGCGTTCGGGAGAGAGCTCGGACAGGTCGGTTCCACCGACCCGTACCCGTCCCTCGTCGGGAACGGCGAACCCCAGCACCACGTTCAGGAGCGTGGACTTGCCCACCCCGCTGGGGCCGACCAGCGCAACGGTCTCTCCCGGCTCCACCACCAGGGAGACGGCGTCCAGCGAGGGTTCGGTACGGCCCCGGTGCCGGACCGTCACATGCTCCAGTTCCAGCCGCAACAAGGGCGGAACATCCTGGGTGCCTCCGGGCCGGGATTCGGTCTCCAGCACCGAGAAGATCTCCTCGGCGGCCGAGAGCCCTTCGGCTGCGGCGTGGTACTGCGCCCCCACTTGCCGGATCGGCAGATAGGCCTCGGGCGCCAGGATGAGAACCACCAGACCGGTGTAGAGGTCGAGTTCCCCGTGGACGAGCCGCATTCCGACCGTCACGGCGACCAGCGCCACGGACAGCGTCGCCAGCAGCTCCAGCGCGAAGGACGACAGGAAGGCGATCCGCAGCGTCTTCAGCGTGGCGAGGCGGTACTGCGAGGTGATGGTACGAATCGAGTCGGCCTGCGCCTTGGCGCGACCGAATACCTTCAGCGTCGGCAGCCCCGCGACGACATCGAGGAAGTGCCCGGACAGCCGCGACAGCAGTTGCCACTGACGGTCCATACGGGACTGGGTGGCCCAGCCGATGAGAATCATGAAGAGGGGAATGAGCGGCAGGGTCACCACGATGATCGCGGCCGAGACCCAGTCCTCGGTGACGATCCGGGCCAGGACCGCCACCGGCACCACGACCGCGAGTCCCAGCTGCGGGAGATAGCGCGAGAAGTAGTCGTCGAGCGCGTCGACACCCCGGGTGGCGAGAGCCACCAGCGAACCGGTGCGCTGCCCACTCAGCCAGTCCGGACCCAGGACTGCTGCCCGCTCCATGAGCCTGCCGCGCAGTTCGGACTTGACCGCAGCGCTCGCCCGGTACGCCGCCAGTTCGGTCAGCCAGGCCACCAGCGCCCGGCCGAGCGCGACCGCGGCGAGCAGCAGCAGGGGTGTGCGGAGTCCGGGAACGGTCAGGCCGTCCTCGAATCCGCCCACCACCACTTCGGCAATGAGCATGGCCTGGGCGATGACCAGGGACGCTCCGACCAGTCCGAGTGCCACCACGGCCGCCAGGAACAGGCGGGTGGCGCGGGCGTAGCGGAGCAGACGCGGATCGATCGGTTTCACGTGAAACAGCTCCCCAGTGAGCTCATGCCGTTCGTTTGACACAGCACCTGTTGACGCAGCATCTGTGCCTGCCGGCTGTCAGTGCGGATCGGCGATGTGCTGCGTGCCGATCCGCTTGCGGAACACCCAGTACGTCCAGCCCTGGTACAGCAGCACCACCGGAGTCGCGATACCGGCACACCACGTCATGATCTTGAGGGTGTACGGGGCGGACGAGGCGTTGGTCACCGTCAGGTTCCAGGCGTCGTTCAGCGAGGACGGCATGACGTTCGGGAAGAGCGTCAGGAAGAGCATCGCGACCGCGGCCGTGATGGTCAGTCCGGAGAGCGCGAACGACCAGCCCTCTCGTCCCCTCGCGATGGCTCCGACCGCCCCGGTCAGCGAAACCACGGCGATGATCAGCGCCCACAGGCTCCAGCCGTCACCGTTCTCCGCCTGGGTCCAGACGAGAAAGCCCAGGGCCAGTACCGCGGCAGCGGGACCCAGTCCGAGCGCCAGCCTGCGCGCCCGCTCGCGGATGTCCCCGACGGTCTTCAGCGCGGCGAACACCGCGCCGTGGAAGGTGAAGAGGGACAGCGTGACCAGCCCGCCGAGCAGTGCGTACGGGTTGAGCAGGTCCCAGAGGTTGCCGACGTACTCCATGTCGGCGTCGATCTTCACGCCCCGGACGATGTTCCCGAAGGCCACACCCCAGAGCAGTGACGGAATCAGGGAGGTCCAGAAGATCGCGTGCTCCCAGTTGGTCTGCCACCGCTCCTCCGGCCGCTTCGCCCGGTACTCGAAGGCCACACCGCGCACGATCAGGCAGACCAGGATGAGCAGCAGCGGCAGATAGAAGCCGGAGAACAGCGTGGCGTACCACTCGGGAAAAGCGGCGAAGGTCGCACCGCCCGCGCTGAGCAGCCAGACCTCGTTCCCGTCCCAGACGGGCCCGATCGTATTGATCAGGACGCGCCGTTCCTTGCGGTCACGGGCGAGCAGCTTGGTCAGTACCCCGATTCCGAAGTCGAATCCCTCCAGGAAGAAGTAGCCCGTCCAGAGGACGGCGATGAGCACGAACCAGACGTCGTGGAGTTCCATCTCTCAGCTCCGCTGCTCTCAGTAGGAGAAGGCCATGGGCCTGTCGGCGTCCTGGTCATGGCCGCCGATCCTGGTGGGCGGATTGAGGTCGGCCTCCGTGAGCTCCGGCGGTCCGGCCTTGACGTACTTCAGGAGCAGCCTGACCTCGATCACGGCGAGCACCGCGTAGAGCGCCGTGAAGACGATCATCGAGGTGAGCACCTCGCCCTGCGAGACACTGGGGGAGACCGCGTCACGGGTCTGGAACACGCCGTACACCACCCACGGCTGGCGGCCCGTCTCTGTGAAGATCCAGCCCCAGGAGTTGGCGATCAGCGGAAAGAGCATGGTCCACAGGGAGACGATCCAGTACAGCTGCGTGAGCTTCGGGCTCAGCACCTTGCTCTTGAAGAGCACCAGATGCGGCACTTCGTCCTCACCGGTCCGCAGGGCCGGCGGCAGCATGAACTTCTTCCGCGTCAGCCACAGCCCCAGCAGACCGAGTCCGAAGGACGCCATGCCGAAGCCGATCATCCAGCGGAAGCTCCAGAAGGCGACGGGGATGTTCGGCCGGTAGTCACCGGGGCCGAACTTCTCCTGCTCCGCCTTGTTGATGTCGTTGATGCCGGGGACGTAGGAGGTGAAGCTGTCGTCCGCGAGGAAGGACAGTATTCCGGGGATCGAAACTTCTACGGTGTTGTGCCCCTCGGCGACGTCGCCCACCGCGAAGAGCGAGAAGGGCGCACCGTGCTCCCCCTCCCACAGGGCCTCTGCCGCGGCCATCTTCATCGGCTGCTGCTTGAACATCACCTTGCCGAGCAGGTCTCCGCTGACCGCTGTGAGCATGCCTGCGACCACGACCGTGACCAGTCCGAGGCGCAGCGATGTCCGCATCACCCGGATGTGCTTCCTGCGCGCGAGGTGGAAGGCGGAGATGCCGACCATGAACGCGCCGCCGACGAGGAACGCCGCCGTGATGGTGTGGAAGAACTGGGTGAGCGCGGTGTTCTGGGTGAGCACCTGCCAGAAGTCCGTGAGCTCGGCACGGCCCCGTTCCTCGTTGATGCGGTAGCCGACCGGGTGCTGCATCCAGGAGTTGGCCGCCAGGATGAAGAACGTGGAGAGAACCGTTCCGATGGAGACCATCCAGATACAGGCGAGATGGATCTTCTTCGGCAGTTTGTCCCAGCCGAAGATCCACAGCCCGATGAAGGTGGACTCGAAGAAGAACGCGATCAGCGCCTCGAAGGCGAGCGGCGCACCGAAGACGTCACCGACGAACCGCGAGTAGTCGGACCAGTTCATACCGAACTGGAATTCCTGGACGATGCCCGTGACCACACCCATGGCGATGTTGATCAGGAAGAGCTTGCCCCAGAACTTCGTGGCCCTGAGGTACTTCTCGTTGTCCGTGCGCACCCAGGCGGTCTGCAGGCCGGCCGTGAGGGCGGCGAGAGAGATCGTCAGTGGGACAAACAGGAAGTGGTAGACGGTGGTGATGCCGAACTGCCATCGCGCCAGAGTCTCTGGCGCCAGAGCTAGGTTCACGTCCTTTTCTCCTTGCGTCGCCGTGATCACAGCCGCAGCTCGCCCCCTCAATCCCATGGATCACGGGATGAAACGGGGCACGCTTGTGAACGCGTTCACATTCACAAGCAATTATGGCGCACACACCTTCGAAGCCATCGAGCGGGGGGTGCTTTCAAGCCGACCGGGCCGAGCCACCGATACCGGACACCGCCTCCGCGTACGGCCGACGCGCAGCACAGTGGCCCCGGACCTCATCGAGCGAGGTCCGGGGCCACCGGCACACCGACGGGGAAGGCGCCTTGCTACTGCTCCCTGTGGTACGACTCCGCCACCTTGAGGAACACGTCGTTGGCCTCGGTCTCCCCGACCGTGACCCGCACGCCCTCACCCGCGAACGGCCTGACCACCACACCCGCCCGCTCGCACACGGCGGCGAAATCGAGCGTACGGTCCCCGAGCCGGAGCCAGACGAAGTTGGCCTGCGACTCGGGCACGGTCCAGCCCTGCTGAACCAGGCCCTCGTACACCCGGGCGCGCTCGCCGACCAGCGACCCGACCCGGCCCAGCAGTTCGTCCTCGGCCCGCAACGAGGCAACCGCGGCGTCCTGGGCGATCTGGCTGACTCCGAAGGGGACGGCGGTCTTGCGCAGCGCCGCCGCCACCGGCTCGTGCGCCACCGCGAACCCGACCCGCAGACCTGCCAGACCGTAGGCCTTGGAGAAGGTCCGCAGCACCGCCACATTGGGCCTGTCCCGGTAGATCTCGATGCCGTCCGGCACATCGGCGTCCCGGATGAACTCCTTGTACGCCTCGTCGAGCACCACCAGAACATCACCCGGCACCCGGTCCAGGAAGCGCTCCAGCTCCGCCCTGCGCACCACGGTGCCGGTCGGATTGTTCGGGTTGCAGACGAAGATCATCCGGGTGCGGTCGGTGATCGCATCGGCCATCGCGTCGAGATCGTGCACCTCACCGTCGGTGAGCGGCACCTTGACCGAGGTCGCACCGCTGACCTGGGTGATGATCGGGTACGCCTCGAAGGAACGCCACGCGTAGATGACCTCGTCACCCGGGCCCGACGTGGCTTGGAGCAGCTGCTGCGCCACGCCGACCGAGCCGGTACCGGTGGCCAGGTGGGAGACCGGCACACCGAATCGGTCTGCCAGCTCGTTCATCAGGCCGGTACAGGCCATGTCCGGGTACCGGTTGAAGTTCCCGGCGGCGCCCAGCGCGGACTCCATGACCCCCGGCAGCGGCGGATACGGGTTCTCGTTGGAGGACAGCTTGAAAGCAATCGGTCCGTCGGCAGCCGCCGGCTTGCCCGGCACATAGGCAGGGACTCCGTCCAGCTCGGCGCGCAGCTTGGGGCTCGTCTCGCTCACCGCAGGTCCTCCTCGACCATCCGTACACATCAATACTGCTCACCTTATGAGGATTCGACGTCCCTGCGAATGGCCGGACCCGAGAATCGTCCGCTGTGCCGGAAAGCACCGGTAATGCCCGGCCGCCCGGGTGAGCCCCGAGGGGGAGCGCCGCACTTTCCGGCGCGCGCCGGTGGCTCACTCCGTAGCGCGCATCACTCGAACAGGTGAGTTGAGACCTCTTCGAGACATGAACCATTTAGCAGGCCCGCGTACACCGACACATGACACATCGGCTTCCAACCTGCCAACTCCCTTGATTTTCAAGGTGTTTCATACTTAATGATCATGCAAAAACGTGCCTGTCAACGTGTGCATATGCGACCGGCCCTACCCACCGCCGGAGCCCTACTATCGGCTCGCCATGACAGCAGCAGGGAAGCACCAGGTGAGCCGGACAGAGACGCCCCGGCGCAGCGGCCGGCCGGGACGGGCAGGGATCCGCGATGTAGCCGCCGCGGCCGGGGTATCGATCACGACCGTCTCCGACGCGCTCAACGGCAAGGGCAGGCTCCCGGACGCCACCCGCCGACATGTCCGCGAGGTCGCCGAGCGGCTGGGCTACCGCCCGTCCGCCGCGGCCCGCACCCTCCGTACCGGCAGGTCGGGGCTCATCGGCCTCACTGTGACCACCTACGGGGACGAACCCTTCACCTTCACCGAGTTCGCGTACTTCGCGGAGATGGCCAGAGCCGCCACATCGGCGGCGCTCGCCCGCGGTTACGCCCTCGTCATCCTCCCCGCCACTTCGCGCCACGACGTCTGGTCGAACGTCGCCCTGGACGGCACCGTCGTCATCGACCCCTCCGACCAGGACCCGGTGGTCACCGAACTCGTGCGGCAGGGCCTGCCCGTCGTGTCGGACGGCCGCCCGGCGGGAACGCTGCCGGTCACCGCCTGGGTCGACAACGATCACCGGGCAGCCGTTCTCGACCTCCTCGACCATCTCGCCGCCGCAGGAGCCCGCCGCATCGGGCTGCTGACCGGCACGACCACCGACACGTACACCCGCCTCTCCACCACCGCCTACCTCCACTGGTGCGAGCGGGTGGGCCAGGACCCGGTCTACGAGTCCTATCCGGCCCACGATCCCTGCGCGGGTGCCGTGGCCGCCGACCGCCTCCTCGCCCGTCCGGACCGGCCCGACGCCGTCTACGGGCTCTTCGACCCCAATGGGACCGATCTGCTCGCCGCCGCCCGCCGCTACGGCCTGCGGGTCCCCGAGGACCTGCTGGTGGTCTGCTGCAGCGAATCCACCGTGTACGAGGCAACGGATCCCCCCATCACGACGCTCTCGCTCAAGCCGCGCAGAATCGGCACAGCTGTCGTCCAGCTCCTCATCGACGCCATCGAGGGCGTCGAGCACGACGGCCCGGTGGAGCAGGTGATACCGACAGAACTCATCGTCCGGACGTCCTCGCAGCGGCGTCCGCCCCGCACCACGGTCAGCCCTCCGCGCTCCCCCGCCGGGGACTGATCGGATTAATCCGGACCAAACGGTCGGTGAACCACGAGTACGCTCGGATTCACCACCCCTGGTGCGTCACACAGCACGATCCGCATTCCTATGATGGGCGCACGACACCGCGGACCACCTCTACCAGGCAGGGCCCGTCAGGTGTACGGCGGCGCGACGGTGGTGGAGGGGTCGATGACTCAGGGGGCCGGTCAGGAACCCGTGGTGCGGACAGCGACGTTGCGCGACTTCCGCGTACCACCGTATGCGCAGGCGCCGATGCCTTCGCCCTTGCCGCATCCCGGCAACGCCGTCATGGGCGACGAGCCGGAGGGGTACACCCCCACCGAGCGCGATCTTCCCGTGATCAACCGTGGCGACACCGTCCAGGTGCAGGCCGTTCCCCAGCCCCGGCCCCCCTCCGGCACGGGGCGGGGTCCCCTGTACGTCGTCGGCGACGTACACGGCTACCTCGACGAGCTCCTTGCCGCCCTCGGCGAGCAGGGCCTCATCGACCCGGAGGGCCGCTGGGCCGCCGGCAACGCCAGACTGTGGTTCCTCGGCGACTTCACCGACCGGGGGCCGGACGGCATCGGCGTCATCGACCTCGTCATGCGGCTCTCGGCCGAGGCCGCGGCCGCCGGCGGGTACTGCAAGGCCCTCATGGGCAATCACGAACTGCTGCTCATCGGCGCCAAGAGGTTCGGCGACACCCCGGTGAACTCCGGTGCGGGCACCGCGACCTTCCAGGCGGCCTGGCTGCTCAACGGCGGTCAGAAGACCGACATGGAGCGGCTCCAGGACGTCCACCTGCAGTGGATGGCCCGGCTGGACGCGGTCGTCGAGGAGGACGGGCATCTGCTGATGCACTCCGACACGACGGCCTACCTCGACTACGGCTCCACCATCGAGGACGTCAACGACACGGTGCACGCCATTCTCACGCGCAACGACGCCGATGAGTGCTGGGACCTCTTCCGCAAGCTCACCAAGCGGTTCGCCTTCCGCGACGAGGGCGGTTCGCAGGCCGTTCGCGAGCTGATGTCGACGTACGGCGGACAGCGCGTCGTGCATGGTCACAGCCCTATTCCGTATCTGCTCGGCGAGGTCGGATCCGAGGACGGCGAGGACAGCGCCCGCCCCGTGGTGGACGGTCCGCACGTGTACGCGGACGGGCTTGCCATCGCCATGGACGGCGGAGTGACCATGGCCGGAAAGCTATTGGTCGTGCAACTCCCCCTGAATGACTGACGCCCATCGGGGAAGACGCATGCACGACCTGACTACGCCGACCACTGGGCCTATTTCCGGAAACCCCCTGTCACCTCGTGCCGTGGGCGCTCTACCATCGGCGTATCAGTAGCAGGCTCTCCTCCGTTTCCGCCCGATTGCCCGGCCCAGGCGGTCGATCAGGCCCTACGGAGCATCGGGGGATGCACATGAAAAGCGCTCCGCACCTGCTGGCCGAGGACCGCCCCGAGTATGAGCGGATCCTTGCCGACTCTCTGCGTCATGCTCGCGAACGCCCGGATCTGGACGGTGTCGGCGACCGGCTCAACACGGAACAGCTGCGGACGATGGCGTTGAACGCCACGGCTCTGATCACCGCAGCCGCGGCGACCGAGTACGAGCACTACGTGAAGGTCCGCGGCGAACTGCGCGGGCCGGCCGATCCGGCGGGCAACGAATCCGCCCTCGGTCCTGCCCCGGACGAAGCGGACCGGGCGGGCGCAGGGACGCTCGCGGTCATCGCCGCGCTGGCCCCGGTGCTCGCGTGCTCCGCCGCCCTCATATTCCTGTTGGTCGGCTATCTCCTGAAGGCGCTCAGCCCTGATCTGGCGTTCGGCGGCACCCTGGTCACCGCCGGATGGTTCTTCGCGGCGGTCGCCGCCGCGGCCATCCTGGTCGCCGCGGTCGGACTCCTCATCACCGCGCTGCGGAACGGAGCCACCGCGCTGCCGGCCGTGGACGACGGGCAGGAGCTGCCCGAGGATGTCGCGCGCGCCAGGGAGGCCTGGCGCCACGCGCTGCTGGAGCGCGGGATCCTGCCCTTCCTGCGGGACGCCCTGGCCGACCCGACCGCGGGGCCGGCCTCGCGGACCCCGCACCGCTCGGCGAACCGGATCCCGAAGATCGGCTACAGCAGACCGGACTTCTCAGGTCCGCAGGACGGCCCCTCGGCCGGGCCGCGTCCCAGCTTCACCAGCCCCGACTTCACCAGCCCCGACTTCGGCGGCCCGGAGCACCAGCCGGAGTGATCCCGGTCGCGATCCGGCACGGCAGCGGCCGTGTCGCGTTCGGGCACGGCAAAGGCCGGGGCAGCTCCTGCTGCACCCGGCCTCAGCGTTCAGTGTGCGGTGGTGCTCCGACCCGGTCGGAGCACCCCGTCAGACTCCCTGGGGAGCAAGCTTGGGGTTCGCGCCGTACTCGTTCGCCTCGTGCGCGCCCTCGGAGCACATGAAGACGAGCAGGATGATGCCGCCCACGAGCGGGACGAACGAGATCAGGAACCACCAGCCCGAACGACCGGTGTCGTGCAGTCGGCGGACGACGACGGCGAGCGAGGGAATCAGCACGGCGAGGATGTAGATGATGTACGGGATCTGCGTCTCGATGGCGACACCGATGCCGAGCAGAACCGCGGCGATGATGACGTTGAAGAGCGCGAACATCCAGTACTCCTTGCGGCGCGCACGACCGCTGAAGCCCGCGTAGTTCTTGAGTACGTTCAGGTACCAGCTCACTGTGTTTCCCTCCCCTGGCGCCCCCGGTCGGGGCGCACACCTTTTCGGCCAAGCACAGCGGAAGGTAAGGCACAGATAAGTAAACGGTCAAGCCAGGACATGCTGCCGCCGAAACATACATCGACCTGCCACGTTTCCGTGTCCCTATCGACGCCGAACGGCCCCTGAAATGAGGTCATCAGAGGAGCCATCATGTGAAATCGGCCATTGCTCATACTCTTCGGACTCAAAGCGGACAACCTGATGAACAGGCGGACGGCGCCGCCCCGGGCACGTAACGCCCAGGACAGCGCCGAGATTTCCTGCGTTCTCGCCCGGCGTCAGTCCGCCAGCGGCAGGTACACCCTGTTGCCGCTCGCGGCGAACTCCTTGGACTTCTCCAGCATCCCCGCCTCGATCTCCTCCTCCGAGGCAGAGGGGAGCAAGTCGGGGGCGAACTGTTCCGTGATGCTCCTGCTGATCTTCATCGAACAGAACTTCGGGCCGCACATCGAGCAGAAGTGCGCCGTCTTCGCCGGCTCCGCCGGCAGCGTCTCGTCGTGGAACTCCCGTGCCGTGTCCGGGTCGAGCGCCAGATTGAACTGGTCCTCCCAGCGGAATTCGAACCGGGCGTCCGACAGCGCGTCGTCCCAGTCCTGCGCCCCGGGGTGACCCTTGGCGAGATCCGCCGCGTGCGCGGCGATCTTGTAGGTGATGACACCGGTCTTCACGTCGTCCCTGTTCGGCAGCCCCAGGTGCTCCTTGGGCGTGACGTAGCAGAGCATCGCCGTCCCCCACCAGGCGATCATCGCCGCACCGATGCCCGAGGTGATGTGGTCGTACGCCGGGGCGACATCGGTGGTCAGCGGGCCGAGCGTGTAGAACGGCGCCTCTTCGCAGATCTCCTGCTGGAGGTCGATGTTCTCCTTGATCTTGTGCATCGGGACATGGCCCGGGCCCTCGATCATCGTCTGGACACCGAACCGCTTGGCGACGGAGTTCAGTTCACCGAGTGTGCGCAGTTCGGCGAACTGCGCCTCGTCGTTGGCGTCGGCGATGGAGCCGGGGCGCAGTCCGTCACCGAGCGAGTAGGTCACGTCGTAGGCCGCGAGGATCTCGCAGAGCTCCTCGAAGTGCTCGTAGAGGAACGACTCCTTGTGGTGCGCGAGGCACCAGGCCGCCATGATCGAGCCGCCTCGGGACACGATGCCGGTCTTGCGGCGGGCCGTCAGCGGGACGTACGGCAGCCGGACACCGGCGTGCACCGTCATGTAGTCGACGCCTTGCTCGGCCTGCTCGATGACGGTGTCCTTGTAGATCTCCCAGGTCAGCTCCTCCGCCCGGCCGTCGACCTTCTCCAGCGCCTGGTAGAGCGGAACGGTGCCGATCGGCACGGGGGAGTTGCGCAGAACCCACTCACGCGTGGTGTGGATGTTGCGGCCGGTGGACAGGTCCATGACCGTGTCGGCACCCCACTTGGTGGCCCAGGTCATCTTGTCCACCTCCTCCTCGATGGAGGAGGTGACCGCGGAGTTACCGATGTTGGCGTTGACCTTCACCAGGAACCGCTTGCCGATGATCATCGGCTCGATCTCCGGGTGGTTGACGTTGGCCGGCAGCACGGCACGTCCCGCCGCGATCTCCTCGCGCACCACCTCGGGCTCCACGTTCTCCCGGATCGCGACGTACTCCATCTCCGGAGTGATCTCGCCGCGGCGGGCATACGCGAGTTGGGTGACCGGCTGTCCGTCGCGACTGCGGCGGGGCTGGCGGGGGCGGCCGGGGAAGACCGCGTCGAGGTTGCGCAGGCCTCCGCGCGGCGATGTGTGCTTGAGCCCGTCGTCCTCGGGTCGTGCGGGGCGGCCCGCGTACTCCTCGGTGTCGCCGCGGGCGATGATCCAGTTCTCCCGCAGGGGAGCGAGCCCACGGCGGACATCGGTCTCGGTGGTGGGATCGGTGTACGGACCCGACGTGTCGTAGAGCGTCACGTCCTTGCCGTTGGTGAGGTGCACCTGACGGACCGGCACCCGGAGGTCCGGGCGCGAGCCCTGGACGTACCCCTTGTGCCAGCCGATGGACTTCCCGGCCTCGTTGTTCGCCGCGTCCTGCGCATTCTGGATGTTCTGCGCATTCTGCTTCGAGGCAGGCGTGCGTGCGTCCGCTGTGGTCATGAGACCTACTCCCTACGCCGGCATTACCCGGTAACAGGTTCGGCGGTCGGCGCAGCGTGTCCCGTACGGATATACGGAGGTCAGCGCCCTCTCAGCCCGGTGCTCCGAGCTCCCGCGTGTGCAAAGGTGCCTCCACGCTAGCCTCCCTGCTGGCGTGCTGGCCAGAGGGCCTCTTCGCTTCTTGGGATGATCGCCCGGTGACGTCCTCCCCGAGCGCCCCCGAACCGCACGGCTCCGAATCCGGCAGCACACAGAGTCATGCGCCCGGCCACACGCACAGCCACGGCCCCGCCGCGCCCGTGTCCAAGCATCTGCGCAAGGTCATCGCCGCCGTGCTGATCCCGTTCGCAGCCGCGGTCGTTGTCGGTCTCGTGGCCTTCTGGCCGGGCGGCGCCCCCTCCCACGAGCGCACGGGTGTCGGCTTCGACCGGCAGACCCAGCAGGGCAAGGTGGTGAAGATCGACAAGGTGGACTGCGCGGACGTGAATGCCGCACAGGTGCCACCGACCGGTGACACCTCGACGCCCTCGGGGCGCGAGGCCGTCGACGAACAGTCGGGGCTGTGCAAGAAGGCCACGATCGAGGTGACGAGCGGCAAGGACAAGGGCCGTACGTTCGTCGAGATCATCCAGCCCGACGCCTCCAGGCAACTGCAGGACGGCCAAGGGGTGGTTGTGGCGTACGCGCCCGACGCGCCCCACGATCTGCAGTACTCGGTGACCGACGTGGACCGTACGTTCCCGATGGCTCTGCTGGCCGGGATCTTCGCCCTCGCGGTGATCGTGGTGGGCAGGCTGCGCGGACTGATGGCGCTGATCGCACTCGCGGTCTCGTTCGCCGTGCTGACGCTGTTCATTCTGCCGGCGATCCTGCAGGGCTCGAATCCGCTGGTCGTCGCGGTGATCGGGGCCAGCGCCATCATGCTGATCGCCCTCTACATGTGCCACGGACCGACCGCACGCACATCCGTGGCCGTCATCGGCACGCTCATCTCGCTGCTGCTGATCGGACTGCTGGGCTCCCTCTTCATCGGCTGGGCACGTCTGAGCGGCAACACGGATGACAACACCGGACTGATTCACGGGCTGTACCCGGACATCGACATGAGCGGCCTGCTGCTGGCCGGTGTCATCATCGGCTCGCTCGGGGTGCTCGACGACGTGACCGTCACCCAGACGTCGGCGGTCTGGGAACTGCACCAGGCAGACCCGACGATGGGCGTGCGGGGGCTCTACCGGGCAGGCATCAGGATCGGGCGCGACCACATCGCCTCGGTCGTCAATACGCTGGTTCTCGCTTACGCGGGCGCCGCACTGCCCCTGCTGCTGCTCTTCTCGATCGCCCAGAGCAGCGTGGGAACGGTGGCCAGCAGCGAACTGGTCGCCATGGAGATCGTCCGGACCCTGGTCGGATCGATCGGGCTGGTCGCCTCGGTGCCGGTGACGACGGTGCTCGCGGCCCTGGTGGTCTCCGCGGACCGCACGGGGCTCGGCGCGGAAGCCGGAGCTCCTGTCCCCGTACGGACCGGGAGGGGCCGACGCCGTAAGGCGTGAGCGCGAACACCGGGCCCACGTGGCACCGGTGTTGCCTGTTCAGCAGGTGGCCCCTGTTCAGCCGGCGTTCTGTTCCTTGGCAAGGATGCGGCCCAGCGCCTCTTCCAGATTGCCGTCGAAGTCACCCAGCGTGTGCTCCTGTCCCAGTGGCACCAGTTTGTCCGTGCGGTCGAGAAATGCCACAAGAGGCGCCGTGCCGGCCCGGAAGAGCGCACGATCCGTGCCGACCTGAAGCCGGATGTGTACATCCGAGAGCCCCTCGGGCTCGGTCGGGCCGATGTGCACATCGCCGTCGCCGCTCGGGTTGTTGAGACCGTCGAGCAGCAGCTCACGGCCGAAGGCCCAGGTGACGGGGGCGTCACCCGGCAGGTGGAAGGTCATCCGGATCGCGTACGGATCGCCCACCTCGTAGCGGAGCTCCACCGGAATACGGAACGAAAGCTCCTCCGAGACGAGGAAGCTCATCATGACCTCTGCTTGAACCGACTCGCGCATCGTTCAACCCCGCAGTAGATGAATCTGGCCAGGAATGATCCCCCATGGCCCTATTGACGCCATCGTGGTGCACGCGATAGCAGATCACAAGGAGTGATTTTTCAGATACTGATAGAGAACACGAACGAGCGCAAGAAGCTCATCACTTCACAGCGTAGTTGTTCGACTGCGGGGAGCAACCGTTCCTCTTGGTTCAGGGGTAGCGAAATGGCCATGGCCGCCACGGCGGACCCGACGGTGATCGGGATGGCCGCACAGACCGTCCCCAATGCGTATTCCTGTCGTTCAATGACAGGTTCCATACGGTTCATTGATCTCATCCGGTCGAGAAACGCCGAGCGATCCCTTACGGAGTAGCGCGTCAGTGGTTGCACAGGGTGACGGTCCAGATGATCCTCGCGCGCCCTCTCGTCGAGCTGACTCAACAGGCACTGACCGAGGGCATGGGCATGGCCGGTCTCACGGAAGGCGGCCCACTCGTCGACGGCGGGAAAGTCGGGGGTGTCCGCCACCGCGACGAGGTCGATCTCGCCGTCGCGGTAGACGGCGCAGTACACAGGCGCGCCGATGACGTCGGCCCAGTGTGCGAGCGATTCGATGATCACACCGCGGCGAGGTGCGGCCGCCCTGCCTCCGACGAGGCGCTCGGCAGCGGCACCGAACAGGAAGACGCCGTTCTCCCTGCGGAGATAGCCCTCATGGGTCAGGGTGCGCAGCAGGTGGTAGGCAGTGGGAAGAGGAAGCCCCGCTTCCCGTGCGAGCTGCTTCGCCGGCGCCCCTTCCTGATGGGCACCCACAGCCTCCAGCAGTCGCAACGCCCGCTGAACCGAACCGATCAACGTCGGGACAGCGGTACTCGATGCCGTGGTCAAAGGTCACCCCCAGGCATGGTGACGGGCGTTCAGCCCTCCCGCGGGGGCCGCCCCCACGGGCCCGCCGCGAGCCGGGGGTCCGGAGACCGGGCGGTCGCACAAACCACTGGTCAGGACGGTGACGGGCAGTCATTTCCCAGCCGACGGCAGCGGTCTGCCACTGTATCGGCACCATCCGTCACGGGTGAGGTTTCATCCTGGACTTAGCTCAGCTGGGCTAATCGCCGTATCTACGGCCCGGCTCCCGGCCCTCACCCGCCCGGCTGTCCCCGCCACCGTCCCGCGTTCCTACCAGTCGCTGCGTGAGGACGACGCCATGAACTTCCGGACGACGAAGACCAGGCCACCGACCAGGACGACGAAGACCAGCGCCTTGAACAGCAGACCGATCACGAACCCGACCACGCTGGCGATGAGGCCACCGAACACGACGATCGCGATGAGAGGCACCGCGACCCACTTCACCCACCAGGGCATCCCCGCGAAAATCTCCCGCACCGCCATGGTCCTTACCTCGTCTCTGTGAGTTCTTGCCTCGATGCTAGAGGCGTGGGGGTGGCCGGCGGGGCCCCGGGAGCCCTTGAAGTCCCCTGACCGATCCCCTAGGGAACCCCGAGGCGCCGGCTCAGCTCTCCGGCGGAGAGAAGACCACCATCACCCGGAGGTCCTCGGTGATGTGGTGGAACTTATGGGCTGTACCGGCGGGAACGTACACGACGCTCCCCCTGCCCACCGTTGTGGTCTCCATGCCGACGGTGATCGCGGCGCGACCGCTCACGACGAAGTAGACCTCGTCCTGATTGTGCGGCTGCTGGGGGTCGAGCTCGCCGGCATCCAGTGCGTACAGACCGACGGACATGTTGCGTTCCCGGACAAACTGCAGGTAGGCGCCGTCGTTGGCGGCCCGCTCCGCCTCCAGCTCGTCCAGTCTGAATGCCTTCATCGCCTGTCCGCCCCTTGCATCTGTTCTCGTCTGTTCTGCCGGTGTTCGACAGAGATCACGTCTGCCACGATCAGACACATGAAGAATTTCGTAGTCAAGACGATCGCCAACGCGGGTGCGCTGGCCGTGGCCATCTGGCTGCTCAAGGACATCACGCTCACCGGCGACGACACCGGGCGCAAGGTGCTCACACTGATCGTGGTCGCCCTGCTCTTCGGCCTGGTCAATTTCGTCGTCAAGCCGGTGGTACAGCTGCTCACGCTGCCACTTTTCATTCTGACCCTCGGGCTGATCACCCTGGTGGTCAATGCCCTGATGCTGATGCTGACCTCATGGCTGGCCGACGTCTTCGACCTGAGCTTCCAGGTCGACGGCTTCTGGACCGCTGTCCTCGGTGGCCTCATCATCTCGGTCGTGTCCTGGGCACTCAACGTCGTGCTGCCCGACGAGGACTGATCCACCCCCTACTGAAAGAGTGCGGGCAGGACCGGTGTGACACCGGGGAGAGAAACGAGGAAAGAACAGATGAGCACCATGGGCGACGGGACGCGGGCCGTACGAGCAGGACTTCCCGAACCGGTGCAGTACGAACCCACGCTGCCCGGGCCCGTTTTCGCCGCGCACTTCCATCTGTCGGGCGAGCCCGTCGGCCCCTATACCTACGGCCGGGAGGCGAACCCGACGTGGACCCATCTGGAGCGGGCCATCAGCGAGCTGGAGGCGCCGGGGGAGTCGGTCGAGACCACGGTCTTCGCCTCCGGAATGGCGGCCGTCTCGGCCGTGCTGCTGTCCCAGGCGCGCACCGGTGACGTCGTCGTGCTCCCGGATGACGGCTACCAGGCGCTCCCCCTGGTGCGGCAGCAACTGGAGGCATTCGGCGTCGAGGTACGGACCGCGCCGACGGGGGACGACGCCCAGCTGGAGGTCCTCGACGGGGCGAAGCTGCTGTGGATCGAGACCCCGTCGAACCCGGGGCTCGATGTCTGCGACGTGCGCCGGCTCGTCGCGGCAGCACACACGGCGGGTGTTCTGGTCGCGGTCGACAACACGCTGGCCACCGCCCTCGGCCAGCGCCCCTTGGAGCTGGGCGCGGACTTCTCGGTCGCCAGTGACACGAAGGGGATGACCGGGCACGGCGACATCCTGCTCGGCCATGTGACCTGCCGGGATCCGCAGCTGTCCGCGGGCGTACGACGCTGGCGCAAGGTCGTCGGCGCGATCCCCGGCCCCATGGAGGCCTGGCTCGCGCACCGCTCTCTGGCCACGCTGCAGCTGCGGATCGACCGGCAGTGCAGCACCGCGCTGGCGCTCGCCGAGGCGCTGACCAAGCGAACGGAGGTGGCCGGGCTGCGCTACCCCGGACTGCCCACCGACTCCTCGTACCCGACGGCCGTGCGGCAGATGCGGCGCTTCGGCTCCGTGGTCTCGTTCACGCTGGCGGACGAGGGGACTGCCGAACGCTTCCTGGCCGGACTGCGTCTGGTCGACGACGCGACGAGTTTCGGCGGCGTGCGCTCCACCGCCGAGCGCCGGGCGCGCTGGGGCGGCGACGCTGTCCCGGAAGGCTTCATCCGTTTCTCGGTCGGAGCCGAGGACCCCGCGGATCTGCTGGCCGATGTGGAGCGCGCGCTCGACGAGGCCGCCCGCTGACAACCAGCAGGACCGCCCTGAAGGAGACCTGCGGTCCGGCAGGACCGGCCCGGGACAGGCGTCCCCGTCCGCCTGGCCGGTCCTGCTCGGGACGGGTGGTCCGAGCCTCCCCCCTCTTGGCTCGGACCACCCCGGTTCCTTGCGCGAAGAACCGCCTGCACCAGGCTAATTGACTCAGCGTCAGTGTCCAATCACAGTAGCGACAGCTACCTATCGACATATTTATAGTTGAGCGTTCCAGTTATGCGGTTCCGAGCGTCGCGAGGGTGGGAGATGCAAGCCATGGACCTGGCCCTGCTGCGCACATTCGTCACGGTGCACCGGGCCGGATCCTTCACCCGGGCTGCCGCGCTGCTCGGGCTGTCCCAGCCCGCTGTCACTTCTCAGATACGCACGCTGGAGAGGCAGCTGGGCCGCCCGCTCTTTCTGCGCAGGGCCCGCGGTGTCACCCCGACCACCATCGGCGACGAGCTCGCGCACCGGGCCGCGCCTCATCTGGACGCGCTGGTCGAGATCGCCGAGGTGGGCCTCGACGACGAGCCAGGGGTGCGCACCCTCCATCTGGCCGGGCCCCCGGAGTTCACCGCCGTACGCGCGCTGCCCGCGCTCACCCCCCTGATCTCCCAGGGCATCGCGCTGCGCAGCACATTCAACGGCAATGCCGAGGACACGCTGGAAGGACTGGCCGCCGGTCACCACGACCTGGCCATCACGACCGCTCGCCCACGGGGAGGACTCTTCACGTCGACGACCCTCTGCGACGAGGAGCACGTCCTGGTAGCGGCGCCACGCTGGGCCGGGCGGCTGGGGCCCGGAACCCTGCGGCACAAGGGCTCAGTGGTGCTGGAACAGCTTCCGGTGGTCGAAGTGCACGAGAGCCTCCCCCTGGTGTCCCGGTACTGGGCCGCCGTGTTCGACAGCAGACCCGCCGCTTCCGCCACGGTGATCGCGCCGGATCTACGAGCGGTTCTGCAGTGTGCGGCGGCGGGCGCCGGTCTCGCCGTACTGCCCCGCTACCTCTGCGAGGACGCGCTGGAGCGGGGCGAGGTCGTGGCGCTCCTCGACCCGCCCGTACCGCCACTGCGGACCTATTTCCTTGCCGTGCGGACCGGCACACTGGCGCTCCCGCACATTGCGCGGGCGCACGAGTGCCTGGTGCGTGCTGCCGTCGGCTGGTGACCGGTCGGCCTGCAGGAGTTTCAGATCGCGTTTCGTGGGCCACTCTCTTGCCATGACCGAACGTCCTGTGGTCAAGCGCACCGCACGCGCCGTCCTGCTCGACGGCGATGACCTCATCCTCATCAAGCGCACCAAGCCAGGGGTGGATCCGTACTGGCTCACCCCCGGTGGCGGCGTCGAGCCTGAGGACGCCACCGTCGTCGAAGCCCTGCACCGCGAGGTCGACGAAGAGCTCGGCGCCAAGATCGTCGATGTCGTGCCCTGCTTCGTCGATACCGTGGAACACATCGCGGGTGGCGGCGTCAAAGGGGTGAAGGTGCAGCACTTCTTCGTCTGTCGGCTGGAATCCATGGATCCGTCACGACGGCACGGCCCCGAGATCGAAGACCCCTGTGGGGAGTACGAAATCGTGCGGGTGCCCTTCAGCCGGGTCGGCATCGCAGCCGTGCATCTGGTGCCGCTGTCCTTGCGTCACTACCTGGACGGCAACATCGAGGGAGTACGGGCGATGCATGCGCCCGACCTGGGCTGAGACGGCCCGGCACACCGGCACCACGGCCGTCCGTACGCCGAGGCCAGTACATGCGGATACTCCCGCCGTCGGATGACCGCTCGCTCCATGCTTGGCACCGTGTTTCACGTGAAACCACTCAATCGCCCTCTTCGCCGGAGCCTGCTCGTCGCCCATGTCGCCGTTTCCGTGAGCTGGCTGGGCCTCACGGTCGGGCTGCTGACCCTCGGCCTCACCGCGTTCCTCACCGGTGACACCTCGACGGCGGAGGCCGCCACCCGTGCCATGAAGATCTTCGGTGACTGGCTGGTCGTGCCGGTTGCCCTGCTCTCCCTCCTGAGCGGCCTCGTACTGTCGCTCGGCACCCCCTGGGGCCTGGCAAGGCATCGCTGGGTCTGGACGAAGTTCTGGCTGACTCTGGTCACGGCCGGGCTGTCGATCTTCTCGCTCCGCCCCGGCATCAACGAAGCCGCGGCCCAGGGTGTCGCAGACATCGATCTGGTCATCGCACCCTCGGTGGCAACGGCCACCTACCTCTTCATCACCGCGATCTCGGTGCTGAAGCCGTGGGGGCCGACCCGGCGGGGCCGGCGCCTGCGTGCGTCAAAGACCTGACGCACACCTCGGGGGCCCGCGAATCGCGGGCCCCCGAGGGCAGTCAGCAGCGTTGCCGGTGTTCGCGCGGCGGGAGCCCTCAGACGAGGGACTCGACGGCGGCGGTCGCGAACCCGTGGTCCTGCTCGGGTGCGCCTCCACCGACGCCGACGGCACCTATGAGACGACCGCCGCGATGGACGGGGACACCGCCGGCAATGAAGAGCAGCGGACGATCGAGTGCGGTCGGCAGCATGTGGAAGAGGCCGCCGGGCTGGACAGCTTCGACCAGGTCAGCCGTGGGGGCGTTCAACTGCAGGGCGGTGTACGCCTTGCGGGTACTGGTCTCTCCGGCGATGAGGACGGCCCGGTCGTCGCGACGGAAGGACAGCAGATGACCGCCTGCGTCCAGGACGGTGACAGCCACGGTCACGCCGGCCGCCTCGGCAACACGACGGGCGGTGTCCACGAGGGCTTCCGCGTCCTGGATGGTCAGCGGGGCGAAGGAGGTGGTGGTGCTCATGGGGGACGACTCCCTGGTGCAGAGGTACGGAGGTGCAGAGGTACGGAGGGGCGGGGGTGCGGGGGTGCGGGGGTGGAGCTGGATGTGGCGGGCGTCAGTGCCGGCCGACGGCGACAGCGGCCGGCTCGGGGGCGCGCTCGGCGACGAGCCGGCTACGGGCGCCTGTGCGGCGCTCGAGTGCGCCGGAGACGATGGCGAGGACCAGCGCCGAAGCCGCGAGAACGGCGCCGACCCAGTTGGGTGCGGTGTATCCGAGCCCGGCCGCGATGACTATTCCGCCGAGCCACGCCGACAGCGCGTTCCCAAGGTTGAAGGCCCCGATGTTCACGGCGGAGGCAAGGGTGGGTGCGCCCGCGGCCTGATCGAGGACGCGCTTCTGGAGCGGTGGCACGGTCGCGAAGCCCAGCCCCCCGATGAGGAAGACGGTGGCGGCGGCAGCGATCTTGTCGTGAGCGGTCAGCGTGAACAGCGCCAGGACCACGGCGAGAGCGCCGAGCGACACGTACAGCAGCGGCATCAGGTGACGGTCGGCGAACTTTCCGCCGAGCAGATTGCCGCCGACCATGCCGAGCCCGAACAGGACCAGCAGCCAGGTGACGGAGGACGGCGAATAGCCGGCGATCTCGGTCATCATCGGGGTGATGTAGGTGATCGCCGCGAAGACACCGCCGAAGCCCAGAACCGTCATCGCCATGGCGAGCAGCACCTGCACCTTGCGGAAGGCGGCCAGCTCGTGGCGGATCCTTACGCCCTCGGGCCTGGGCTGCTCGGGTACGAGCTTCGCCACACCGAGAAGGCCGATGACACCGAGTCCGGCGACGATGAAGAACGTGGTCCGCCAGCCGACACTCTGACCGATGAAGGTACCCAGGGGAACCCCGACGACGTTGGCGACGGTGAGCCCGGTGAACATCATGGCGATGGCACCGGCCTTCTTCTGCGGGGCGACCAGGTCGGCGGCAACGACCGATCCGATGCCGAAGAAGGCTCCGTGGGCGAGCGAGGCGATGACACGTCCGGCGAGCATCACGCCGAATACGGGGGCGAGTGCGGACACCACGTTACCCACGATGAACAGCCCCATCAGGAGCATCAACATGCGTTTGCGGGTGACCCGGGTGCCAAGCACCGTCATCAGCGGAGCGCCGAGGACCACTCCGAGGGCGTAGCCCGTGACCAGAAAACCTGCGGTGGGGATCGAGACCTGGAAGTCCGCCGCAACATCGGGGAGCAACCCCATGATCACGAACTCGGTGGTTCCGATACCGAATGCCCCAATGGCGAGGGCGAGGAGCGCGAGCGGCATGGGTTTCACCTTCCCTGAAGATTGCGTCTGCGCCTTACAAGCGTTGACAATAATTGCAGACGCTGGTTAATTGCAAGCGCGGGCTATTGCGTATGTGCCCTATCCTGGACGCAAGCAGCTCCGCACGGAGGAGAGACACATGACCGCGACAGATCCCGCGCTGACCGCCCTCTCCCAGGGCTGGTGCGCCCTCTCCCTGCTCCACGGAAAGATCGAGGCCCACATCGAGCGGGCTCTGCAGTCCCGGCACGGCCTCAGCGTGCGCGAGTACTCACTGCTCGACGTCCTGAGCCGCCAGCACAGCGGCACGGGTGGCCATCTCCAGATGAAGCAGGTGGCCGACGCCGTGGTGCTGAGCCAGAGCGCCACCACCCGGCTGGTCACCCGGCTCGAGGACCGTGGCCTGCTGACCCGGTATCTGTGCGACACGGACCGGCGAGGCATCTACACCGATGTCACCGAGGCCGGTCTCTCGCTGCTCGGCGAGGCCAGACCGACCAACGACACGGCGCTGCGCACCGCCTTGGACGAGGCCGCGAAGAACCCGGAGCTCGCCCCGCTGGTCAGGACGGTCGAAGCACTCAAGGTCCCCGCCTGAGCCGGTGAGTTGCGTAGTCTGCCGATCATGAGCGATATCGCAATACGTGCCGCTGTCCTCGCCGACATCCCGGCCGTCGTGGCCATGCTCGCCGACGACGCGCTCGGTGCGCAGCGCGAGTCACCGGACGACCTCGCCCCGTACCACGCCGCATTCCGGCGACTGGCCGACGACTCCAACCAGCGTCTCGTCGTCGCCGTGCGCGACAAGCGCGTCGTGGGGACGCTGCAGCTCACGGTGATCCCCGGGTTGTCGCGGCGCGGTTCGACACGCTCGATCATCGAGGGCGTCCGCATCCACGCCGATGAGCGCGGCAGCGGCCTCGGCACTCAGCTGATCCAGTGGGCCGTCGACGAATCACGGCGCCAGAAGTGCCAGTTGGTGCAGCTGACATCCGATGCCTCCCGTACCGATGCCCATCGCTTCTACGAGCGGCTCGGCTTCACCGCGAGCCATGTGGGCTTCAAGCTCGCGCTCTGAACCCGGAAAGTCTCCACCCCCAGGGGAGCAATGCACCGCATCGATGACCACCAGCGTCGGGCCAGGCTGGGCAGGCGGCATCTGCTGGCCCCGTCCGTGCGGGCTGCCTCCGTCGTAGCCGCAGCCGACGCAGTCGTGGCCCTGCACGCCACCGACGCTGCCACGGTCTTCCTCTCCGTGTGTGCCCGGCTGTCCGACGCGAGTGTCGGGGCAGTGGAGCGCGCACTGTACGAGGACGTCTCACTGGTGCGCCTGCTCGCCATGCGGAACACCTTGTTCACCATGTCGACGGACGTTGCGCCTTCCATCGACGCGTCGAATGCGCGGGCCGTGGCTGCCAAGGAACGCCGCACCCTGCTCAAGCATCTGCGGGCGGACGGCAACGGGCTGGACGAAACCTGGCTCACCGCCACCGAGCAGGAGACGCTGGCCGCCCTGGCCACGCGCGGCCAGGCCACGGGGAGCGAGCTCTCCGCTGCTGTAACCGCCCTGCGCACAAAGATCACCGTCTTCCCGGGTACGAGGCAGGAGACGGTGCAAGGGGTCGCCTCCCGGGTCATCCGCGTCCTGGCCGCCGACGGACGCATCCGCCGGGGCCGTCCCCGTGGTTCGTGGACTTCCAGTCAGTTCCGCTGGACGGCCGCTGAGCCCTGGCCCACGTCCGTGATCGCCGAGGCACAGGCGGAGGTGGCCCGGCGCTGGCTCCGCGCGTACGGTCCCGCGACCGAAGCCGACCTGAAGTGGTGGACGGGCTGGGGCCTCCGTGAGACGCGCAAGGCGCTGGGCGCCGCCGATGCGGAGGAGGTGCTGCTCGACAATGGAGCCTCCGGCTGGGTCGCGTCGGGCGACGTGGCGCCGGAACAGCCCCTGGAACCTTGGGCGGCGCTGCTGCCCAGCCTCGATCCGAGCGCCATGGGCTGGAGCGACCGGAGCTTCCACCTGGCGGCCGGCCACCGTGCGGCGCTCTTGGACCGAGCAGGCAACATCGGCCCCACGGTGTGGTGGAACGGCGAAATCGTGGGCGGCTGGGCACAACGAGCGGACGGCGAGCCGGTGTGGCGGCTCCTGTCCGACGTGGGCCGGGATGCCTCTGAGCTCATTGGGGCCGAGGCATCTCGGCTGTCGGCCTTGGTGGGCGATGCCCGGATCACACCGCGCTTCCGCACCCCGCTGGAGCGCGCGCTGTCGGCCTGAGCCGTCCGTCGCCCACAGTCGGCGTTTCACGTGAAACACCGCCACGACGCTCAGATGGCAAGTCCTCGCCAGCCGCCCTCGGCCACACCACCGGGAATCGCCACCCTCGTGTCGTAGGGCTCCCGCGTGAAGGCGAACGACCCGAGGTCGAGATGATCCACGGTGCCGTCATCGGCGCGCACGACCCGGAGTGTCTCCCCCGCGTAGTAACCATTGAGGCCGGTCCACGTGCCGTCCGGACATGCACGGAATCGGGCACCGCGACCGGCACCGCGCAAGGGCTGAAGCTCCAGGCCGCGCTCCGCGGCCAGCTTCAGGGTGTAGGCGTGAGTGCCCCAGTACCAGGGGCCGGTCAGCGCCAGCAGCTCCTCGTCGACGTCGGGCAGCGGACGCCAAGGCTCCGGGATCTTCGGCTCCGCTTCGGCGACGATCTGCACGAGGTCCGCGGCGACCGTGGCGGTGAGCGGGCCGGAAGTGGCATTGGCGAGCACCACGGCGGCCACATCGTCCTCGACGCTGAACCACAGTGCGGCGACGAAGCCCGGAAGCGACCCTGTATGGCCGAGGAGCGTTCGGCCTTCCCGTCGCACGGCCTGCAGGCCAAGACCGTACGTGCCGCCCCAGTCACCCTCTTCGGGAGGAGCCGCGGGCGCACGCATCTCTTCGACGGACGAGGCACGGAGCACACGGTCGTCCCCCCGCGCGAGGAAGGACGCGAACCGGAGGAGATCGGTGGTGGTCGACCAGAGCTGGCCGGCCGGTGCCATCAAGCCGAGGTCCTCGGCCGGCTCGGGAAGCATGACGTCTGCCCACGGATGGACCGCCCAGCCTCCCGCATGCGGGGCCTGCGGCTGCGGAGTCGTACGAACCATCCCCAGCGGTTCAAGAATCTCACGGTGCAGCACCTCGGCCCAGGCGGCACCTCGCAGCGCCTCGATGAGGGAACCGAGCAGTGTGTAGCCGGGGTTGGAGTAGTGGTGACTGCGCCCGGCCGGATGCAGCTGCGGCTGCTCACCCAGAACGTCGGCAAGCTCGGGCCGAGCAGTACCCGGTGTCCGCTCCCACCAAGGTGCGGGCGTTTCCGCGGCCAGTCCTGCACTGTGGCCCAGCAGTTGGAAGATGGTGACCTTCCCGACTCCCGTGCCGGAGAGATGTTTCTCCAGGGGGTCGTCCAGATCGAGCAGACCTTCGTCACGCAGGCGCAGCACCAGAACAGCGGTGAACGTCTTGGTGAGGGAGCCGATTCTGAACTGTGTATCGGCATCGGGGGCATGGCCGTCGACGCAGCTGCGCGAGCCGCTCCAGGCCACCTGCCTCTCGCGCTGAACGGCGGCGACGACTGAGGGGGCACGCCCTTCGGACTGCGCAACGGCAACGCGGTGGAGCAGAGCACGCCTGGTGCTGGGAAGCAGCGCTTCAGATGAAGTCATGGCACAAGGACTACCCGCGCGGCATCCGCCGGGCGAATCCTTATTGCTCTACGGCCGACGGCGCCCCGGCGCCCCGGCGCCGGGGCGCGCCGGCTGTGTCAGCGCTTACGGCTGTACTTCCGCACCAGCGACCCGTTGTCGAAGACGCGCACGTCCTTCAGAGTGAAGTCGGTGGCCGCGAAGTCCGAACCGAACATCGGCATTCCGGACCCGTACACCTGCGGATAGGTCTTGATGACGAGGTCATCGATCTCATCGATCAGCTCACCGGCAACCGCGGATCCCCCGCAGAGCCAGATGCCCAGCTCGCCGTCCTCCGCCTTGAGTTCCCTGATCCGGCCGACCAGGTCGTCGGCCACGAGCTCCACGTTCGGGTCGGGGGACTCCCGCAGAGTCCTGGAGGCCACCAGCTCCCTCATGTGTGCGTACGGGCTGGTGATCCCGATGTCCAGTGCCAGCTGGTAGCTGGCCCGCCCCTGGATCACGGTGTCGAAGTGCTGGTTCTTTGCATCCTGGAATCCCAGCGCCTCACGCCCCGGCGCCGAGATCGTCTCCGGATACTCGGACGTGAGGAATCCGAGGAACTCCTCACTGACGAAGGACATCATCGATGTGGCATCGCCGTTCGGATCGCCGATGAAGCCGTCGATCGAGCAGGCGACGAAATAGGTGAGCTTTCGCATCTGATCCCCGTTCTGTACAAGCCTGTTGGTCTTGAAGACAAGCGGGCCGCAGCGCCGGCTGACCCGCTACGCCAACCACTTCAACTAGAGTGCTTCACATGTAGTGGTAGTGCAAGCCTCTTTCCGAGGCGGGCGGAGGGAGCGGACTCATGGCCAGGAACCCGGAGCGCAGAACGGCGCTCGTCGACGCAGCCATCGACGTACTGGCCCACGAAGGAGCCCGCGGACTCACCTTCCGCGCGGTGGACACCCGGGCGGGTGTCCCCCTCGGCACGTCGTCCAACTACTTCACGAGCCGGGATGATCTGTTCATGCAGGCCGGCTCCCGCATCAACCACCGCATGACACCGGACGCGGCCGAGGTCGCGCACGCGATGCGCCCCGAACCCTCACGCGAGCTGGTCGCCGCCCTCATGCGCTGGCTGGTCCAGCGCATGATCGATGACCGCACCGGCTATCTGGCCATGCTGGAACTCCGCCTCGAAGCCACACGCCGCCCTGCGCTGCGGATCCGTTTGACCGAGACCGTACGGGCGGAGTTCGACCGGAACCACAGCCTCTATCTGGACGCGGAACTGCCGGGCGACACCACTACCTTCCTCGCGCTCCACCTGGCCATGACGGGCCTTCTCCTGGAGCACCTCACCCTGCCCGACATGCTCTCCGACACGACGCTCGACCGCTTGGTGGACCTCGTGGTCACCTGTGTCGTGCCCGCTCGCCACGCCTGAACAGCTCCGCCGTGATGCTCCGCAGACGCTGTGCAGGATTCTGAGCGCTGTCAGCCCGGCAGCGTTTGTCGGGCAACGAGCCCGGAGCGGGTCAGCTCAAGCAGGCGGCCCATCCAGTTGCGCCCCCGGCGGTCGGATACGTCCCGCCAGAAGGGGGAGTCCGAGAGGCCGGTGTAACTGATCACGCTGTCCCCGGTGGAGAGGAGGATATCGGCGAGGTCGGGATGCTGGGAGAATTTCGCTTCCAGCAAGCCGCCCATGACGGCGAGTCGCATCCTGGGCCAATCCGCCCTCCGCTGTGCCCGGCCTCCCCTGTCGTGCGCTTCCTGTCCGCTCGGCGCATCACGGATCCGGTCGTGGTCACAAGGGTCGGCCGCCGACAGGGCCCAGTAGCCGTGGAGTACGGACGGGTAGGTTTCCCCGGCGAAGACCACCGGTGCCGGGAACTCGTTACGCAGCACGAACAGTCCGAGTGTTTCCGGCCAGCCCCGCGGATAGACGGTTTCATGCGAAGTGAAGGCAGCCTGGCCGACCGCGACCGGATCGTCAGCGTGCCGGACGGCGCAGCGCTCCTGCTCGCGCGCAACTCCTTCGTCACCCCGGTTGAAGTAGTCCAAGGCGTCCGTGTGCATGTCCGATGTCACCACCGGGCCGTCGCCGTCGACAGCGATGCCCACGTCGGTCAACAGGATCCGCAGGGGGCGGTCCTGACGGTCCATGTCACCGAGGACGTATATGCGGAGGTGGGGTGGAACCGCTAGGTAAGCCTCTCGGAGCAAGATGCGGCTGGATTCACTCCGGTCCTGCTGGAAACGTCCGATCGCGTCCCAGCAACGCTGTCCAGCCGTAGGCCGTCCGTTGAGTTCTTCGACCTTGTCCGCGACTTCCAGGAGGAACCCCTCCGGGGTCAAAGGTTCGCCGCATCGGGAGCGCCACTTCGACGGGTTGTCAGGAAGCTCCGAAATCCCGGGCTCCGTGGCTGCGATTCGACCCGATGCCAGCAGCTTCTCCAGACCGCGCAGGTCGGTCCGCTCCTCGCACCTGACTGCCCCGTCCGCGAAGACGATGAGATCGTCGAGGAAGTACCGGTCATCCCCTCGGCTCCGCCGCCAGACGTGGCACCAGGCCCCGTCGATCCTCTCCCCGTCCACCGTCCGATACGTCGGTCCCCGCCACGTCATGCGTGCACGCTACCGCCCGAGAACAGACAACTGGGCCACGGGCGGTGAGGAGCACACTCGCTGGAGGGACCACCGTCACAGGACTGCCGAACCGACATCACTTCGGCCACACCCCCACACCTCCACGGCGATGGGGCGGGAGCCCTTCCTGACCGGAACCATCGTGTGGATCACCCTCCTGGGAACGGGGAAGCCGCGTAGCCGAGTTCCCGCTCCGTCATCGTCCTGCCGGTGCCGGAGGTCCCGTTCAGCTGGACGGTCATCCGAGGACAAGCGGGGTCTCGCGGTTGGCTCGCCCAGGTGGGCCGTCTCCGCGCCGGTCGGGGCACGCCGTCCGGCACCGGCCAGCAGCGCGTCCTTGTCGGAGAGCCATGCGGGCAACACGGCCCCTGCGGTCGCCTCCAGCCTCTCGCGGGACCGGGCAGCCCCTTCGCGGGCGATTCCGCCGCGTCGGGAGGCGCGCAACCAGGTAGGTCGCCCGCGTTTCGGTACGTCCCGGTAGGTCACCGCGTCTCAGGTCGGCCCTGGCCGTCACCTCAGACGGATTCGCCGGGCGCCAGATACCGGTAGCCGCTGTCGGTCTCCTCGGCGAGCCAGCCGTTGACGCTGCTGAGGCCGCGACCGTTGATCTGGGCGTCGTGGATCGGGAACGCCCGCTGCGGTGCGATCGCCTTCACGAAGTCGATCGCCTCCGCCGTCTTCATCCACGATCCTTGGACCGGAACCAGGAGCGTCTCGATCGGCTGCTCGGGGACGTGCAGCGCGTCACCGGGGTGGTAGATCGCCTCGTCGATGATGTAGCCGAGGTTCGCGCAGTCCGGTTGGCCGCCGTAGATGAACGCGTGACGCCCACCGACTGCCTGTACGCGGAAGCCGGCAGCGGTGAACTCCGCACCGGAGGCCACCGCCGTGACCTCCAGCCGTGGAATGTTCGCTTCGGCCGGGGCATGGACCGGAACGCCGAGTCCGGCCAGGCGAAGGACATCGATGTGATCGGCGTGTTCGTGAGTCACCAGCACCGCGTCCGCGCCGATCAAGGCGTCCGGCTCGCTCCACATCCCGGGATCGATGACCAGCACCCGGCCATCGTGTTCGAGCCGTACACATGCGTGGGTGTACTTCGTGATTCGCATAGCCTCCAAACCTACGCCGGCCGCACCACCCCGCGCCCGCTGATCCCAGGCTGGACGCACAGGCCCGCGCACCACTTACTCTGCGTGCCCATGAGCGAGTAATCGGCCTGGCCGATGGCGATCCAGCCGTCAGGCGCTACGTGATCACGAACCGGAGTTCAGGACGTTCCCACGTGTCGTGGGATACGGGCTCGACCGTTGAGCTGAACCGGCCCCCTACGGCTGTAGGTTCTCGTTTCCGCTGTCCCCTTGCGTGACGCTGACCGGCGCAGATACGCCTGTCTCCCAGGCGGTCACCCACGAGTTCATCTCACTTCCGTGCCCTTTCCGCGCTGTCCGGCAGGAGTTGCGACGGACGAACGGGGGCTGGCCGGGGCCGTCACATGGGTCTCTGACCCGTCGGACCCGGTACCGGCGAGATCTGGGAGGAGGCCGCCAAGCACTACGACGAGCAGGATCTGGGGGTTCCTGCTTCTCTCGATCGGTGAGGTCGATGTCTGGAGCCACCTCGACCTCGCCACCCGGCAAGGGCCACCCACGGGGTTGGACCTGGCACAGGCACCAGCCCGTGACCGAGGGCGGGCCGGAGTTCAGGCGAGCGGGGAGGCCTTCGCGTCCCAGTCGATGTGGTGCTCGAACTGCCAGGCCGTCTTCTCCGGGTTGATCAGCTTCATGCCCACCGGCATCAGCAGGTCGCGCAGCACCCGGCCGACCGGGCCCGGTGACTTGTTGCTGTTCGTACGGGCGCCGAGCTTGATAATGCGTTCAACGCGGGGGCGGCGCAGTTTCTCGTATACGGCGAAAGCCTGGTCGTAGGGCAGGTCCCGGAGACAGCGCGCCAGTTCAACGGCGCCTTCGGTGGCGATGGAGGCGCCCTGCCCCGAGCTGGACGAGGCGGCGTGGGCGGCGTCGCCGATCAGGGTCATGCGGCCGCGGGTCCAGGTCGGGACACTCGGCATGTTCTCCATCGGGCCGGTGATCAGGAACCGGCCGGGGTCGGTAGCGCTGATCATCTCCAGAGCCGGGGTGCTGTCGCCGGCGAAGGCGGTGTGCAGGGTGCGCATCCACGTGTTCACGCCGATCGCCTGGGCCTCGGCGAGCGTCATCGGGGCGGGGTGCGGCAGGTTCACGAACCACACCGCCGAGGAGTCGTCGAAGATCTGGTAGCCGAAGAAGGCGCGCTTGCCGAAGCACAAATACATGACGCCGTTGGTGGAGGGCAGCCCGCACTCGTCCATCCGCGCACCGAAGGAGACCAGGCCGGCGTAGTTCGGCGGTGGTGCGGCCGGGTCGATCAGGGGGCGGACCGTGGACCGGATGCCGTCGGCACCGATCAGAATGTCGGCGCTCGCCTGCGTACCGTCCGCGAAGTGCGCGGTGACACCGGATCCGGTGTCCGTCGCGCCGGTCAGCCGCTTGCCGTGGTGGATGGGTACGGAGCGGTGCTCCGCCTCGTCGTAGATCCCTCGGTAGAGGTCGGCGCGCCAGACGAACTGCTGAACGGGGAGGCGCGAGGGCGGGGCGAACTGTGCGAGCTGCTTGCCCGTCCCGCTGCGCAGGACCATGGAGGTGACCGGGGTGCCGATGGCGCGGACGAGGCCGCCCGCACCGATGGCGTCGAGGGCGTTCTGGCCGTTGGGGGCGATGGTCATGCCGCCGCCGGCCCCGTCCGCCGTGGAGTCGTACGCCTCGTAGACGGCGGCCTCGATACCAGCCTGACGCAGGGCCATCGCGGCGACCGGGCCTGCGATCCCACCCCCGATGATGAGCGCGGTGCGGGCTCTGTCCGTGCTGATCATGACTGGTGCCCCCTTGTCGGGTCGTCGATCGCCGGTACGCCGCCGGCCTTGTGGGCGCGGCGCACATCCTGGACATACGCACGGGAGAACATCGCCGACAGGAGCGCGATGCCACCGCGGTGGATGCGGATCTCGCTGTTCGTCGCGGAGCCGGACAGATGGACAAGGCGACCGGCCGCCTTGGCGCCGTTGGATGAGGACGTGGAGTCCTTGATCTTGCCGCGAGCGGTCCAGCTCAGGTTCCAGTGGTCGATGGCAGTGTCGTCGTCGACGAGCAGCTTGACCATGGCCCGGTCCATATCGAGGTGAATCTCGATCTCGTCGGGGAGGCCGGGCGAGCGAAGGTCGAGGACGGCTGCGCCATGGCGGGCCTTGACCTCGAAGTGGCCGGCGTCGGTCCAGTTGCCCAGGTGCTTGACGAGGCCGTGGTCGGAGTGGATGCGCTCGGTGGGGGACATCTCGGTGGTTCCTCTCTGGAGGGGTGCTGCGCCGACTATTAGATAGTTGCAGTGAAACTAGTATCTCGTCAACTAGTTATTCTGAGGCTAGAATCAGGTGCATGACCCCATCAGTCCCCCGCAGCTCCCCGCTCGCCCTCACCGTCCTGGCTCTGCTGCACTACAAACCGCTGCACCCGTACGGCGTCCAGCGTCTGATCAAGGACTGGGGCAAGGACCAGGTCGTCAACGTCAGCCAGCGCGCGAGCCTCTACCGCACGATCGAGCGGCTCAATGGCGCCGGGCTGATCGCCGTCCGCGAGACCGGGCGCGATCAGCAGTACCCGGAGCGGACCGTGTACGAAATCACCGACGCGGGGCGCGAGACCGCCCGCGCCTGGCTGGAGGAGATGCTCTCCGCGCCCAAGCAGGAGTTCCCGGAGTTCCCGGCCGCCCTGTCGAACCTGCTGCTGCTCACGGCGCGAGACATGGCTGACGTACTGGATCAGCGGACCGACGCACTCACGGAGAAGCTCGACGGGTTGGAATCGGCCCTGGCCGAGCAGACGGAGCAAGGGCTGCCACGCATCACCCGCCTGGAGACCGAATACCTGAGGGCCGTGACGGTCGCGGAGCTGGAGTGGGTGCGCGCAGTGGTCAATGATCTGCGGACCGGCGGGCTCTCGTGGTCGCAGGAGCGGCTGGACGCCCTCGCGGCAGGACCGGTGCAGCAGTGAGCCCGCCCCCGGTGCGACCGGGGACGGGCTGGCGCTGCATTCCCCCGGAGGGCCAAACCCTGGCCCCTCGTCTCACTTCTGTGTCCTTTGGGCCTGACAAGGGACACAACCAGTGAGAAAAGGCCACTGAAAATGCGAACCTGCACGGCGTGCAGGGTCTCGCGGCTCGTGTCCTAGGACGAGGCTGTGAGCTGCGGTTTCCACGACGCCGGCACACGTCCTAGTCGTTGCCGCCCAGGATGGCGCGGGCCCGGTCGATGAACTCGTCCGTGGCCTCGCTGTGCTCCTGCCTGCGCCGTGCCGGCACCGGAGCCAGCTCTTCGTTCGTGCAGTCGACGATCAAGGAGAACTGCTCGAAGGGGTCAGGCCCGAGACCTGGGCGAGAGCAGCGTTCGCCTCGTCCTGCTGCGCCGTTACGTCGGTGGCATCAGACCGATATACGTCGCGGAAGGAGGACAGCGCCGTCCGCGCGCGCTGGACCCAGCCACCCGAAAGGGTGAATCACCTGACCGGCCAGTCTCAGAATCGTGTCCGCCAGGACTTCACTTGGACATCGTGCCTGAGATCAGGACACGAAATCTGAGTACCTGCAACGGCGGGACTCAGGTCTGCGCCATGTCCACGAAACGCGAGTAGTGGCCCTGGAAGGCCACAGTGATCGTCGCCGTCGGGCCGTTACGGTGCTTGGCCACGATCAGGTCCGCCTCGCCCGCACGGGGCGACTCCTTCTCGTACGCGTCCTCGCGGTGCAGCAGGATCACCATGTCGGCGTCCTGCTCGATGGAACCGGATTCACGCAGGTCGGAGACCATCGGCTTCTTGTCCGTACGCTGCTCGGGACCACGGTTCAGCTGGGAGAGTGCGATGACGGGCACCTCCAGTTCCTTGGCGAGGAGCTTGAGGTTTCGGGACATGTCCGAGACTTCCTGCTGACGGCTCTCGGCACGCTTGGCGCCGCCGGACTGCATCAGCTGCAGATAGTCGATGACGACGAGCTTGAGGCCGTTGCGCTGCTTCAGACGGCGGCATTTCGCCCGGATCTCCATCATCGACAGGTTCGGCGAATCATCGATGTACAGCGGAGCTGCCGAAACGTCCGGCATCCGCCGGGCCAGCCTCGTCCAGTCCTCGTCGGTCATCGTGCCGGAGCGCATGTGGTGGAGCGCCACCCGCGCCTCGGCGGACAGCAGGCGCATCGCGATCTCGTTGCGCCCCATTTCCAGGGAGAAGATCACACTCGGCAGATTGCTCTTGATCGAACATGCGCGAGCGAAGTCCAGGGCCAGCGTGGACTTTCCCATGGCGGGGCGGGCCGCGATGACGATCATCTGGCCGGGGTGCAGGCCGTTCGTCAGGGAGTCCAGATCGGTGAATCCGGTCGGTACGCCGGTCATCTCACCGCTGCGTGATCCGATCGCCTCGATCTCGTCGAGCGCACCCTCCATGATGTCGCCGAGCGGAAGGTAGTCCTCGCTGGTGCGCTGCTCGGTGACGGCGTAGATCTCGGCCTGGGCGGAGTTGACGATCTCGTCGACGTCTCCGTCGGCGGCGTACCCCATCTGCGTGATCTTCGTGCCCGCCTCGACGAGACGCCGGAGCACGGCCCGCTCGTGGACGATCTCCGCGTAGTACGAGGCGTTGGCGGCCGTCGGCACGGACTGGACCAGGGTGTGCAGATACGGGGCTCCGCCGACCTTGGTGATCTCGCCGCGCTTGACCAGCTCGGCCGCCACGGTGATCGGGTCGGCCGGCTCGCCCTTGGCATAGAGGTCGAGGATCGCCGTGTAGACGGTTTCGTGGGCCGGGCGGTAGAAGTCGTGACCCTTGATGATCTCCACGACGTCAGCGATGGCGTCCTTGGACAGCAGCATGCCGCCGAGCACGGACTGTTCCGCGTCGAGGTCCTGCGGGGGCACGCGCTCGAACCCGGACGAGCCACCGTCCCAGCCGCTCTCTCGCCCCCGGTCATGCTGCTCGTCCCGCCCCTTGCCCTCACCGCGGCGCTGACGGGTAACGGGCAGACGGTCACTGGGACCGACGTCGGCCCAGGGATCGTCCAAAGGCTCGGGAATGCTCACCGGGCCACCTCCTCCCGTCCGCTTCGCGGACCTAACCGTGCCACTCTTTCTTACGGCACGGCACCGACAAACAAGACGCCCGACTCCGGTTCCGGCGCGTCAGGTTCTGCGGACTTTCAAGCCGGAACGGAGTGCGGGCGCCGCCCCACGGTAGGCCGGTCCGCACCGTCAGCCAATCCGGTTATCCACAGGGCATGTGGACGACGGACCAGATGCTGTGGAGAACTCCTCCGATCCTGTGCACGGACCGGGGGACAGCACTGTGGACAAACTCATATCGACGCCACAATGACCGCCCTGACCTGCACTTTCTCCATCCACCGGCTGTGGGGGAGAAAAACTTTTCCTCTCAGCCCAAGATCACTGCAAACCACGCGCGACGGAACCTGGAACTCGACCTAAAGTAAGGACTGCTATCCCATTGCATCTCTTACCTGTGGAAGATTAGATTGACCCCCATGACCCAGGCCTCCACGACCCGGCGATCCAGTCGCCGCCGGCATGACCGCGAGATCATCGCACTCGCTGTTCCGGCCTTCGGCGCGCTCGTTGCCGAGCCGCTCTTCGTCATCGTCGACAGCGCCGTCATCGGTCACCTCGGCACCTCCCAGCTGGCCGGCCTGGGGGTCGCTGCGGCCCTGCTGACGACCGCCGTGAGCGTCTTCGTTTTCCTCGCCTACGCCACCACGGCAGCAGTCGCCCGCCGGGTCGGTGCGGGAGATCTTCCTTCTGCGATCCGCCAGGGCATGGACGGCATCTGGCTCGCCCTGCTGCTCGGCGCCGTCGTCGTTGCCATTACGCTCCCTGCGGCCCCCTGGCTGGTCGAGGCTTTCGGCGCATCGGAAACCGCCGCTCCTTACGCCACCACATATCTGCGGATCTCCAGCCTCGGAATCCCGGCCATGCTCGTCGTGCTCGCCGCGACCGGCGTGCTGCGCGGCCTGCAGGACACCCGTACGCCCCTGTACGTCGCCATCGGCGGGTTCGCCGCCAACGGCGCGCTCAACGTGGCTCTCGTCTACGGAGCCGGCCTCGGGATCGCAGGATCTGCCTGGGGAACCGTGATCGCCCAGGTCGGTATGGCTCTCGCCTATCTGATCGTCGTGGTGCGCGGAGCCCGTCGGCATGGAGCCTCGCTGCGTCCCGACGCCGCGGGGATCAGGGCCGGCGCACAGGCAGGTGTTCCCTTGCTGGTCCGTACGCTCTCTCTGCGCTCGGTTCTGATGATCGCCACCGCTGTCGCCGCCCGGCTGGGCGACACGGACATAGCCGCGCACCAGATCGTCCTCTCGCTCTGGAGCCTCACAGCCTTCGCCCTCGATGCCATCGCCATCGCGGGCCAGGCCATCATCGGCCGCTACCTGGGGGCGAACGATGCCAAGGGTGCACGCGAGGCCTGCCGCCGGATGGTCCAGTGGGGTATCGCGTCGGGAGTGGTCCTGGGGGTACTGATCGTGCTGGCACGCCCCCTGTTCATCCCGCTCTTCACAGGCGACGAATCCGTGCAGGACACCCTGCTGCCGGCTCTGCTGGTCCTGGCGCTGTCCCAGCCGATCGCCGGCGTGGTATTCGTCCTGGACGGAGTGCTGATGGGGGCGGGCGACGGCCGCTATCTGGCCTGGGCCATGCTCCTGACCCTGGCTGTCTTCGCTCCGGTCGCCCTCCTCGTCCCCAGCTTCGGAGGGGGCCTCACGGCTCTCTGGTGGGCGATGACGCTGATGATGACGGTCCGGCTGGTGACACTTTGGCTCCGTACCCGCTCGGGCCGCTGGATCGTCACCGGAGCCACTCGCTGAGCGGCACCGGGCAGAGGGCGACAGCCGTACTCCGCCCGCGGCGGCCGACCGTCGCCGGTTGCCGTTTCACGTGAAACGACGAAGGGCCGCACCCTCAGGGTGCGGCCCTTCACCTAGCTCTGATGAGCTGTGCCCTTAGGCGGCAACGACCTCGATACCGAGCTTCGCGGCAACCTCGGGGTGCAGACGGACGGACACCTGGTATCCGCCGAGCGTCTTGATCGGCGAGCCGAGCTCGACGCGACGCTTGTCGACGTCCGGGCCACCGGCAGACTTGATCGCCGAAGCGATGTCGGCCGGGGTGACGGAGCCGAAGAGACGGCCGGCGTCGCCGGAGCGAACAGCCAGACGGACCTTCACGGCCTCGAGCTTGGCCTTGATCTCATTGGCCTGCTCGATCGTCGAGATCTCGTGGATCTTGCGGGCGCGGCGGATCTGCGCCACGTCCTTCTCGCCGCCCTTGGTCCAGCGGATGGCAAAGCCCCGCGGAACCAGGTAGTTACGGGCGTACCCGTCCTTGACGTCCACGACGTCGCCGGCGGCACCGAGGCCAGTGACCTCGTGGGTGAGGATGATCTTCATGATTCGGTCACCCTTCCCTTATCGCGCGGTGGACGTGTAGGGCAGCAGCGCCATCTCACGGCTGTTCTTGACTGCCGTGGCGACATCACGCTGGTGCTGCGTGCAGTTGCCGGTGACGCGGCGGGCACGGATCTTGCCACGGTCGGAAATGAACTTCCGCAGCATGTTCGTGTCCTTGTAGTCCACGTACTGGGTCTTGTCCTTGCAGAATGCGCAGACCTTTTTCTTAGGCTTGCGCACAGGCGGCTTCGCCATTGTGTTTCTCCTGTGTGATCAAGAAGTGGGGGTACGAGCAGCCCTAGAAGGGAGGCTCGTCCGAGTAGCCGCCGCCGGAACCACCGGAGCCGCCAGAACCACCGGAGCCGCCGGAGCTTCCGCCCCAGCCGCCCCCGCCGCCCTGCTGGCCCCCGGCCGGCTGACCGCCGGCCGGCGCGCTGGTGGCCCACGGGTCGTCGGCGGGAGCACCGCCGCCGCCCTGCTGGCCGCCGCCACCGGAACCGCCGCCCCAGTTGCCGCCGCCCTGCTGGCCACCGCCGTATCCACCCTGGCCGCCGCCCTGACCGCCGCGACCAGTGGTCTTGGTGACCTTGGCCGTGGCGCTCTTGAGACTGGGGCCGACTTCCTCGACGTCCAGCTCGTAGACCGTGCGCTTGACGCCCTCACGGTCCTCGTAGGACCGCTGCTTCAGCCGGCCCTGCACGACGACGCGCATGCCTCGCTGAAGCGACTCCGCGACGTTCTCCGCCGCCTGACGCCAGACCGAGCAGGTGAGGAACAGGCCTTCGCCGTCCTTCCACTCATTGGTCTGCCGGTCGAAGATGCGGGGAGTGGACGCGACACGGAACTTCGCGACCGCCGCACCGGACGGGGTGAAGCGCAGCTCGGGGTCGTCGACGAGATTGCCGACGACCGTGATGACGGTCTCGCCTGCCATGGGTGAACCTCTCGGCGGGGATTGCTTCTGGCTGCTTGCTGCTACTCGAACCCGATGACCACTGAGCTAGAAGCTCAGTGGTTCTCGGGACGGAGGACCTTGGTCCGGAGGACCGACTCGTTCAGGTTCATCTGTCGGTCGAGCTCCTTGACGACTGCAGGCTCGGCCTGCAGGTCGATGACCGAGTAGATGCCCTCGGGCTTCTTCTTGATCTCGTAAGAGAGACGACGACGGCCCCAGGTGTCGACCTTCTCGACCTTTCCGTTGCCCTCACGGACGACGGAGAGGAAGTTCTCGATCAACGGGGAGACTGCTCGCTCCTCGAGATCGGGGTCGAGGATGACCATCATTTCGTAGTGACGCATGTGAAACCCACCTCCTTTGGACTCAGCGGCCACGGTCGTTCCGTGGCAGGAGGGTCGTGATGCGTAAGCAACAGTGTCTCCGAGTAAAACAGCCGCCACTGACAACGCCCCTTCGTCGACTTCCGAGGGGGGCTGCTGTGCTGGCTCAGGGCAGACACTGGTGCAGACCGTACAGAGTACCCGCAGACCGGCTTCCGGTTGAAATCCGGAGCCCAAGAGACGCAATCTGTACACATCGGTTGTGAGCGGCGCTACAGTGCACCGCCTTCCGGCCAGGAGGTTCTCCATGGCACAGACAATGCGACCCCGTCCCCGCCCGTCCGTTTCCCTCTTCGCCACGGACGGCAGACCTCATCCGATCCAGGACGCTCTGGTGGCGGTGACTCTGGTCCTCGGCGCCCTCGCCTTCGTGACGGCGATGTTCCACAACCTGCATCTGATCAGCTCGTGGGCCGGGCTGATCGGAATCCTGACCGGCGCATACGGACAGTTCGTCTCGGTAACCACCCGTGAGCGGTTCCCGTTGATCCTGGGGCTGGGTGCATCCGCGGTCGGGTTCTTCCTCGGCATGGCCCACGGCGGCCTCTTCGGCGGCGTGATCAGCTGAGGGTCCCCCGGGCGCCGTTCCCGGTCGCCCGGGGTCCAGACGGGGCGCTCCTCGGTCACAGTAGGCTTCGGCGCGAGAGCCGGAGCCCCTGACCGATGGGGACACACCTGCCGAGGAGCACCCCGCATGAGCCTGACCCTGAGGACCATCAGCCGAGAGCAGCATCTGGCATACGTCCAGAACCTGCCTTCGGCCAGTCACTGCCAGGTCCCGGCGTGGGCGGATGTGAAAACCGAATGGCGCTCGGAGAACCTGGGATGGTTCGACAAGAACGGCGAGATGGTCGGCGCCGGTCTGGTGCTGTACCGCCAACTGCCCAAGATCAAGCGCTATCTCGCCTACCTTCCCGAGGGCCCGGTCATCAACTGGTATGCCCCGAACCTGGACGACTGGCTCCAGCCGATGCTCGCCCATCTGAAGCAGCAGGGTGCCTTCTCCGTGAAGATGGGCCCGCCCGTCGTCATTCGCCGCTGGGATTCGGCCGCCATCAAGTCCGGCATCCAGGATCCGGATGTGAAGCGCCTGCGCGACGTCGAGGCCACCCACATCGAGCCACGTGCCTTCGAGGTCTCGGACCGTCTGCGCAAGATGGGCTGGCAGCAGGGCGAGGACGGCGGCGCCGGCTTCGGTGATGTCCAGCCCCGCTACGTCTTCCAGGTGCCGCTCGCCAACCGCTCTCTCGAGGATGTTCTCAAGGGCTTCAACCAGCTCTGGCGGCGCAACATCAAGAAGGCCGACAAGGCAGGCGTCGAAGTCGTCCAGGGCGGCTACGAGGACCTTGCCGAGTGGCAGCGGCTGTACGAGATCACGGCGGTGCGTGACCACTTCCGGCCGCGCCCCCTGTCGTACTTCCAGCGCATGTGGACGGTACTCAACTCCGAGGACCCCAACCGCATGCGGCTGTACTTCGCCCGGCACAACGGCGTCAACCTTTCTGCGGCCACGATGCTCGTGGTCGGCGGGCACGTCTGGTACTCCTACGGCGCGTCCGACAACATCGGGCGGGAGGTCCGGCCCTCGAACGCGATGCAGTGGCGCATGCTGCGCGACTCCTACGCGATGGGCGCGACCGTCTACGACCTGCGCGGCATCAGCGATTCGCTGGACGAGACCGACCATCTCTTCGGCCTGATCCAGTTCAAGGTCGGCACCGGCGGCGAGGCCGTCGAGTACGTCGGCGAGTGGGACTTCCCCCTCAACAAGCTGCTGCACAAGGCGCTCGATATGTACATGTCGCGCCGCTGACACTGCCCGAAAGCACTTCACCAAGCTCCGCATACCTCTGATACACCGCAGCCACCAGAAAGGTTCCGGGCCGGCCATGGCGCTCTCCCTCTACGTCGACACCGCGCGCTGGCGGGCGCACCAGAAGTCCGTGCTCGACCAGTTCCCCGGTCTCGTCCCTGTCTGCAAGGGCAATGGATACGGCTTCGGCCACGAGCGGCTCGCCGACGAGGCGATCCGTTTCGGTTCCGACACGCTTGCTGTCGGAACCACGTACGAGGCCGCCCGTATCAAGGACTGGTTCAGCGGCGACCTGCTCGTCCTCACCCCCTTCAGGCGGGGTGAGGAGCCCGTGCCGCTGCCCGACCGTGTCATCCGTTCCGTCTCGTCGGTGGACGGTGTGCACGCCCTGGTGGGCGCGCGGGTCGTCATCGAGTGCATGAGCTCGATGAGGCGCCACGGTGTGAGGGAGGAAGAGCTGGGGCAGCTGCACGCGGCCATCGAGGATGTACGCCTCGAAGGTTTCGCCCTGCACCTGCCGCTGGACCGCACGGACGGCTCGGACGCGGTCGAGGAGGTCATCGGCTGGATGGACCGCCTGCGTGCGGCCCGGCTTCCCCTGCACACCATGTTCGTCAGCCACCTGCGGGCCGAGGAGCTGGCGCGGCTGCAGCAGCAGTTCCCGCAGACCCGCTTCCGCGCACGCATCGGCACGCGTCTCTGGCTCGGCGACCACGAGGCGACGGAGTACCGCGGTGCGGTGCTCGACGTCACGCGCGTCGTCAAGGGGGACCGGTTCGGCTACCGCCAGCAGAAGACCGCCTCGGACGGCTGGCTGGTGGTCGTTGCCGGCGGCACGTCCCACGGCGTCGGCCTGGAGGCTCCCAAAGCCCTGCACGGCGTGATGCCGCGCGCCAAGGGTGTTGCCCGGGCCGGGCTGGCCACGGTCAACCGCAATCTGTCGCCGTTCGTCTGGGCGGGCAAGCAGCGCTGGTTCGCCGAGCCGCCGCACATGCAGGTGTCCATCCTGTTCGTACCGTCGGACGCCCAGGAGCCGAGGGTCGGCGACGAACTGGTGGCCCACCTGCGCCACACCACCACCCAGTTCGACCGCCTCGTGGACCGGTAGGCCCGGCGCCCTCAGTCGGCGGCCGCTCCGCCCGCCGTGCCCCACTCCACCCGCGGTCCTTCGACCGCGGGTGCCGCATGCCGGGCGGGATGATGCACCTGCCCGAACGCGACCGCGTCCGGAGCCCCGTCGAGCACCCCGCCCGACGGGTCGTCCGATCCGTCGCGCCGCACGGTGTCCCGCTCCGGCAGCAGGATGTCCCGCACGACAACAGCGCACAGGTACAGCGTTCCGAGAAGATGCAGGGCGATCGCGACCTGGTAGCCCTCCTGCGGCAGCCCCTGGTGCTTGTCGCCGCTCGCCGTGTACGCGAGATACAGCCAGATCCCCAGGAAGTACATGACCTCGCAGGCCTGCCAGACGAGGAAGTCCCGCCAACGCGGTCTGGCCAGCGCGGCCAGCGGGATCAGCCAGAGGACGTACTGCGGTGAATAGACCTTGTTCGTCAGGATGAAGGCGGCGACCACCAGAAAGGCGAGCTGTGCGAACCGGGGCCTGCGCCCGGCCGTCAGCGCCAGCCCCGCAATACCCGCGCACATCACGAGCATCAGCAGCACCGAAGCCGTGTTCACGGTGTCCACATCGATGGGTCTGCCGGTGCGCTGGGTGATGATCAGCCAGAACGAGCCGTAGTCGATCTGTCGTTCCTGGCTGAACGTGTAGAACTTCTTCCACCCCTCGGGCGCGTACGCCATGACCGGAAGGTTCACCACCAGCCAGGCCGCCGCCGCGCCGAACATCGCTGCCCCGAACTCCCGCCATTTCCCGGCCCGCCAGCACAGCACGAGCAGCGGTCCGAGGAGCAGCACGGGATAGAGCTTTGCGGCCGTCGCCAGGCCGATGAGGATGCCGAAGGCGAGTGCCCGTCCGCGGGACCACATGAGCATGGCGGCGGCCGTCAGTGCGACGGCGAGCAGATCCCAGTTGATCGTCGCGGTGAGCGCGAGAGCCGGGGCGAGGGCGACCAGCAGGCCGTCCCACGGGCGGCGCCGGTGCGTCCGCGCCACACACACTGCGATGATCACGGCGCAGATCATCAGCATGCCCGCGTTGACCATCCAGTACATCTGTTCGCGCGGCTGCATGGGATCGCCGGTGGGCGTCAGCGTCAGCCAGGACGCGACCTGCATGAACAGGCCCGTGAGAACGGGGTACTCGAGGTACTCCATGTCGCCGCTGAGCCGGTCGAAGTACGGCACGCGGCCCTCGGCGAAGCCGCGTCCGAGGTAGAGATGCGGAATATCGGAGTAGCACGCGTGCGTGTACTGCGAGCTGGTTCCGCGGAACCAGGCCCAGTCGTAGCAGGGCATCTTCTGCACCATGCCGAGCGCGAACATTCCGATCGCCACGAGCACGATGACGCGGACCGGCGTGAGCGGGCCGGTGCCGAGCCGTGCCCAGCGTCCCACCGGTCCGCCGATCAGCTCGCTGCCTGCCGCGGCGATCTCGTCCTGTTGCGTGGGCCGTACGACGGGCCGCTCCTGGTGCACGCTCGTGTCTTCTGCGCTTGGCATGCCGCACATCCTGCCGTACGGCGCTGTGGGCAGGGCGTGTGCCGCCCCCGGGACGCGGAGAGGGCCGCCGGCACCTGGCAGGTGCGGCGGCCCTCGTCACGTTTGTCCGACGGTCACTCGTCGGGGTCCCGGCAAGCGGTGGCGCTATCCGCCGCCGCCGAAGAACCCGCCGGCAGCGTTGTTGCCGTTCCCGTTCCCGTTCCCGTTCGTGCCGTCCGTCGTTCCGTCGGTCGTCCCGGTGTCGGTACCGCCATTGGTCGTACCGGTGTTGGTACTGCCGTCGGTCGTGCCGGTGTCGGTACTGCCGTCGGTCGTGCCGGTGTCGGTACCACCGTTGTTGTTGCAGTCCCAGTCGAACGCTCCGCACGAATTGCTCGGCGAGGGGGACGGCAAGGACGGGGTGGGCGACGGGTCCGTCGGCGGTTCGCTGGACGGCGTCTGCGAAGGTGTCGGGCTGGGCGTCGGGGTGGGGCTGGCGGCGCCGCCGCCGTAGACCGTCTCGCCGTACGGCTGCGGTTCCGGGAAGTCCTTGACCTCCATGCCCTTCATCGCCACTGCCATGTAGTCGTGCCAGATCTGCGCGGGGAACGAGGCGCCGTGGATCTTCTCCTCACCTCCCGTGCCGAACATCTTCAGGAACTTGCGGTCCTTGTTCTTCTCGTCGTCGTCCATCCGGAACATGCTCACCGCGGTCGACAACTGCGGGGTGTAGCCGACGAACCAGGCCGACTTGTTGCCGTCCGTGGTACCCGTCTTCCCGGCCACATCCCGGTTGGGGAGCTGGGCAGGTGTTCCCGTCCCCTTCTCGACGACGTTCTTCAGGACGTCGGTGACGTTGTCCGCGACGATGCTGGGGAAGGCCGTCTTGGACACCGTCTCGTGCTGATAGATGACCTCACCCCTCTCCTTCACCTCCGTGACCGAGAAGGGCTCGCGCTGCTGGCCGCTGGTGGCGAAGGTGGCATACGCCCCGGCCATCCGGATGGCGCTCGGTGAGGACGTGCCGATGGAGTACGACGGGACGTTCGCGTTCGCCATGTAGTCGTCATCGCGCAGCCCGGCGGCGATCGCGGCCTCCTTCACCTTGTCCGTGCCGACATCCATGCCGAGCTGGACGTACGGGGAGTTGGCGGACTCCTGCATGGCGGTCCGCAGGTCGATGGGCCCGTAGCTGTGGTCTCCGTCGTTGGTCTGGAGCCACTCCCCGCCCTTGTCGCTCCGCCAGATCTCGCCGTTGTACTTCTTGATCTTCAGCTTGTTGTCGCCGTTGTAGACGCTCTTCGGCGAAACGAGTTTGCGGTCCGACGCGCTCTGGTCCGTACCGAGATCCGGGTTGCGCTTCCCGTACTGCATGGCTGCTGCCAGCACGAACGGCTTGAACGTCGAACCGACCTGCGCACCCGTCGCGTCGGCGTTGTTGGTGTAGTGCTGCGTGGCGTCCTGACCGCCGTAGGTGGCGAGGATCGCACCCGTCTTGGTGTCGACCGACGCACCGCCGAACTCGACGTGGGAGTCCAGTTCAGGACGCTTCTTCACGTTGATCTTGTCGGCGTACACCTTCTTGACGGCGGTCTCGAGCTGCCTGACCTTGTCCTTGTCGAAGGTCGTGTGGATCTCGTATCCACCCTGGGCGAGCTGCCGCTCGGTGATGTGCCGGTCGTTGTGCGCGAGGAAGTATTTCGTTGCGAGGTCCACCAGGTAGCCCGTCTGGCCACTCAGCTTCGCGTCTTTCTTCGGCTCTTCCGGCATGGGGAACGTCGTGTACGTGGCACGCTCCGCCTTGCTCATCTTGCCGTCCTTGACCTCCTCGTCGAGGATCCACTTCCAGCGCAGCTCCGCGCGCGCCCTGTTCTTCGCCGGGGTGGCCTGTTTTGAGTCGATCTCGGGGGCACCCGCCGGGTCGTAGTAGGTCGCCCCCTTGAGCAGGGTCGCCAGGAAGGCACACTCGCTCGGGTCCAGTTCTTCGGCGTCCTTGTTGTAGTACGTGCGCGCGGCCGCCTGGAGGCCCGAGGCGCCTCGGCCGTAGTAGGAGATGTTGAGGTAGCCCTCCATGACCTGCCTCTTGCTCACCGTCTCGCCGACCTTGAGCGTGATGAAGAGTTCCTTGAACTTCCGGCTCATCGTCTGGTCCTGGGAGAGCCTCGAGTTCTTCACGTACTGCTGCGTGATCGTCGATCCGCCCTGGGTTTCACCTCCCCGGGCCATGTTGTACACAGCGCGGGCGATACCCATGGGGTCGATGCCCCTGTCGCTCTCGAACGACTTGTTCTCCGCGGAGATGACGGCGTTGCGCATCGCTTTGGGGATCTGCGCGTAACCGATCTCCTGGCGGTTGACGGAACCGCCGGTGGCGACCATGGGAGTCTTGTCGGCCCAGTAGTAGACGTTGTTCTGCGCCTTGGCGATGGCCTTGACATCCGGCGGTACGACCAGCGCGTACGCGATGCCGGCCACGCCCATCATGAGGCCGAGGAAGCTCAGGCACAGACCGGAGACGAGCCTCCACGACGGCACCCAGCGGCGCGCACCGTACTTTCCGGCCCGCGGGTAGTCGATGAAGCGCTTCTTGCCGGAGCGGGCGTCGGCCCGGCCCCGGCCACGGACTTCGTGACCACCGGTGTCGCCACCTCCGCGCCGTCTGCCCCCGCCACCGCCGCGCTGGGCAGCGCGGCGGGCCTCGGCCCGGCCGCTGTAGGAGGTTTCCTCGCCGTAGGCGTCGGAAGGTGATGCTGAAGTTGCTCTGCGTGACGACTCGGTGCGACGTCCGGCAGGCTGTTGGGCGGCTCGTCTGGCCGCGGCACGCCCGCCGCCTTGCGGTTGCGGCGTTTTGCGACGGTGCTCGCTCATCGAACGACTACTCCTCGGGCAGGCAAGAGCGCCTGGAAGCGGCAGTTGAGATCCGGTCCCCCCGAATTACGGACGAGCCCTGCGGAAGGCTCACCCGCGGTACATCCGGCAGTCCGCGATAACTGACGCATGGCGGCGTCACACGGTTCCCGGTGGTCTGCATGCCGCACAGACTACGCAGGGTCAAAAACCCCCTAGAGCCGAACTTCACCCCAAATAACGCAAGTCGCTCCCTAGGAATTAGCGATGTGACGCCGCTCACGAATCCTCCCCTTGTCGAATATCGCGCGCCGATCTATCGTGCTGATGTATCGAGTCGATACATCAGCACGGCATAAGGTGGGCCCACGGGCTCCGCGGGAGCACTCGGAGAAGGAGGAGGCGAAGGTGAGCAGACGCTCAGGCATCCTCGAATTCGCCGTACTCGGTCTGCTCCGCGAGTCCCCGATGCACGGGTACGAACTGCGCAAACGTCTCAACACATCGTTGGGGATCTTCCGCGCCTTCAGTTACGGCACCCTCTACCCCTGCCTCAAGACGCTGGTTGCCAGCGGCTGGTTGATCGAGGAGCCGGGAAGTACTCCGGATCTTCCGCCCGCCGCCGGCCGTGGAGTCACTCCCACGTCCTCACTCGCCGGGCGCCGCGCCAAGATCGTCTACCGATTGACGGCAGAAGGTAAGGAGCACTTCGAGGAGCTGCTCTCGCACACCGGCCCGGACTCCTGGGAGGACGAGCACTTCGCCGCTCGCTTCGCCTTCTTCGGGCAGACGGAGCGCGAGGTGCGGATGCGCGTACTCGAAGGCCGCCGCAGCAGGCTCGAGGAGCGCCTCGAGAAGATGCGCGCCTCCCTTGCCCGCACCCGCGAACGACTCGACGACTACACACTGGAGCTGCAGCGACACGGCATGGAGTCCGTGGAGCGCGAAGTGCGCTGGCTGAACGAGCTCATCGAGAGCGAGCGGTCGGGACGGGATCAGCGACGATCCTCGCCCGAGAGCTCTGCTCAGCACGACACATCAGGAGAGACGGGCGGCCTGCCCCGGCACCGGGACCACACCCGGCCGGATCCGTCCGACGACACCAAGTGAAGTCCCCGCAGAACCGCAAGGTTTCATCGGGGAACACCGAGAACACACAGGGAGCAATCGGCATGGGTTCGGTTCGCGTAGCCATCGTTGGCGTAGGCAACTGCGCCGCCTCGCTGGTGCAGGGCGTCGAGTACTACAAGGACGCCGATCCGGCCGGCAAGGTGCCCGGTCTGATGCACGTTCAGTTCGGCGAGTACCACGTGAGCGACGTCGAGTTCGTCGCCGCCTTCGACGTCGACGCGAAGAAGGTCGGCCTCGACCTCTCGGACGCCATCGGCGCCAGCGAGAACAACACCATCAAGATCGCCGACGTGCCGAACACCGGCGTGACGGTTCAGCGCGGCCACACCCACGACGGTCTGGGCAAGTACTACCGCGAGACGATCGAGGAGTCCACCGAGGCCCCGGTCGACATCGTCCAGATCCTCAAGGACAAGCAGGTCGACGTCCTCGTCTGCTACCTGCCCGTCGGTTCCGAGGTGGCTGCCAAGTTCTACGCGCAGTGCGCCATCGACGCCAAGGTCGCGTTCGTCAACGCTCTCCCGGTGTTCATCGCCGGCACCAAGGAGTGGGCGGACAAGTTCACCGAGGCCGGTGTCCCGATCGTCGGCGACGACATCAAGTCCCAGGTCGGCGCCACCATCACGCACCGTGTGATGGCGAAGCTCTTCGAGGACCGGGGCGTCGTCCTGGACCGCACGATGCAGCTGAACGTCGGCGGCAACATGGACTTCAAGAACATGCTCGAGCGTGAGCGCCTTGAGTCCAAGAAGATCTCGAAGACGCAGGCCGTCACCTCGCAGATCCGCGACCGCGAGCTCGGTGCGGACAACGTCCACATCGGTCCCTCGGACTACGTGGCCTGGCTGGACGACCGCAAGTGGGCGTACGTGCGCCTCGAGGGCCGTGCCTTCGGTGACGTTCCGCTGAACCTGGAGTACAAGCTCGAGGTCTGGGACTCCCCGAACTCCGCCGGTGTCATCATCGACGCCGTGCGCGCAGCGAAGATCGCCTTGGACCGCGGCATCGGCGGCCCGATCCTCTCGGCTTCCTCGTACTTCATGAAGTCCCCGCCGGTCCAGTTCTTCGACGACGAGGCCCGCGAGAACGTCGAGAAGTTCATCAGCGGCGACATCGAGCGCTGATCCGGCCGATCACGGCTTCAGCTTCACCAGGGTGACGAGCGGAAACGCTCCGTCCCCTCCACGTGTTGGGGGTCCCCGGGCAATCCGCCCGGGGACCCCCGACGTGTGTGACCCTTGCCCACATGCCTGTCGTGCGTGATCTGCGCGTACTCCTGCGCCTTCGGAACTTCCGTCGCCTTCTCGCCGTGCGGCTTCTCTCCCAGTCGGCTGACGGCGTCTACCAGGTCGCGCTCGCCACGTACGTCGTCTTTTCCCCGGAGGGCCAGACAACGCCGGGTGCCATCGCGTCCGCCATGGCTGTGCTGCTGCTTCCGTACTCCTTGATCGGCCCGTTCGCCGGCGTCCTGCTGGACCGCTGGCCGCGCCGGCAGGTGTTCCTGTACGGAAACCTGCTGCGGGCCGCCCTCGCCTGCTGCACGGCCTTGCTGCTCCTGAGCTCCGTACCCGCGTGGTTGTTCTACGCTTCCGCCCTCTGTGTCACCGCGGTCAACCGCTTCGTCCTGGCCGGACTGTCAGCGGCCCTCCCACGCGTCGTCGACAACGACCGGCTCGTCGTCGCCAACTCACTCTCCCCGACGGCCGGCACGCTGGCCGCAACGGCGGGCGGAGGGCTCGCCCTGGCCATGCAACTACTGACAGACGGGTCCGACGCCGCCGTGGTCCTGCTGGGGGCGATCCTCTACCTTCTCTCGGCCCTGACCTCCCTGACGCTGCCCCGTGACCTCCTCGGGCCGGATGAGGACCTGCACCACGTGCGGCTGCGAGAGGCCCTGACCACTACCGCGCATGGCCTCGTCGCCGGGTTGCGCCATCTGGCCGAGCGGAAGGATGCCGCCCGCGCTCTGGCTGCCATAACTGTGATCCGCTTCTGTTACGGGGCCCTGACGGTGATGGTGCTGATGCTGTGCCGCTACGCATGGTCGGACAGCGAGTCCGACGGACTGGCACTGCTCGGCCTTGCGCTGGGAGCCTCCGCCGCGGGGTACTTCATGGCCGCGGCGGTGACCCCGTGGGCCGTGGGGCGTCTCGGCCGGTACGGCTGGATGGCCACGTGCGCGGGTGCGGCGTCCCTTCTGGAGCCGGCGCTGGGGCTGCCGTTCACCCCGACTCCCATGCTGGCGGCAGCGTTCGTCCTCGGGCTCGTGACACAGGGGTCAAAGATCGCGACGGACACCGAAGTGCAGACCTCGGTCGACGACTCCTTCCGCGGCAGGGTCTTCTCGCTCTACGACGTGCTGTTCAACGTCACCTTCGTCGCTGCCGCGGCACTGTCCGCCCTCGTACTTCCCGCTGACGGCCGGTCCGTTGTTGTGGTGATCGTCGTAGCCGCGCTCTACGCCCTGGTCTCGGTGGCGATGTTTCGCTGGAGGCACGTCAGCCTGATGCTCCAGCGCACCCACCTCAAGGAGTGAGGGCGCTGTTTCACGTGAAACAGCGCCCTCGATGCATACCGCTCCAGAATCGTGAGCCATGTTTCACGTGAAACATGGGACCCACGCCCGGCATCAGTCCTGAGCGGCCCACCACTCCTTGAGGGCCGCGACCGCGGCGTCGCGTTCCATCGGCCCGTTCTCCAGCCGTAGCTCCAGCAGGAAGGCGTAGGCCTTGCCGATCACCGGTCCGGGTTCGACCCCGAGGACCTGCATGATCTCGTTGCCGTCCAGGTCGGGCCGGATCGCGTCCAGCTCCTCCTGACTCTGCAGCTCCCCGATGCGCGCCTCGAGCCCGTCGTAGGTGCGGGACAGAGCATTGGCTTTGCGCTTGTTGCGCGTCGTGCAGTCCGAGCGGGTCAGCTTGTGCAACCGGTCCAGAAGCGGTCCCGCGTCCCGCACATACCTGCGCACGGCGGAATCGGTCCACTCACCGTCGCCGTAGCCGTGGAAGCGCAGATGCAGCTCCACAAGCTTCGACACGTCCTTGACCATGTCGTTGGAGTACTTGAGCTCGGTCATCCGCTTCTTCGCCATTTTGGCGCCCACCACCTCGTGGTGGTGGAAGGAGACACGGCCGTCCGTCTCGAAGCGCCGCGTCCTCGGCTTACCGACGTCGTGAAGCAGGGCCGCGAGCCGGAGCACGAGGTCCGGACCGTCCTCCTCCAGGTCGATGGCTTGCTCCAGGACGGTCAGAGAGTGCTCGTAGACGTCCTTATGACGGTGATGCTCGTCACTTTCCAGCCGCAGGGCCGGGAGCTCGGGCAGCACCCGGTCCGCCAGACCGGTATCCACCAGCAGCCCCAGCCCCTTGCGGGGGTGCCCGGACAGCAGCAGCTTGTTGAGCTCCTCGCGGACCCGCTCGGCCGAGACGATCTCAATCCGTCCGGCCATGTCGGTCATCGCCGTGACGACGTCAGGAGCGACCTCGAAGTCCAGCTGCGCGGCAAAGCGAGCGGCGCGCAGCATCCGCAGCGGATCATCGGAGAAAGAAGCCTCCGGGGTGCCCGGGGTACGCAGCACACGCTCAGCCAGGTCGTCGAGACCGCCGTGGGGGTCGATGAACTCCTTCTGCGGCAGAGCGACAGCCATGGCGTTGACCGTGAAGTCACGGCGTACGAGGTCTTCCTCGATGGAGTCTCCGTAGGAGACTTCCGGCTTGCGAGAGGTCCTGTCGTACGCCTCCGACCGGTAGGTCGTGACCTCGATCTGATAGCCGTCCTTCTGCGATCCGACGGTGCCGAACGCGATTCCGACCTCCCATACGGAGTCCGCCCACGGTCGGACAATTTTGAGTACGTCCTCCGGGCGGGCATCGGTCGTGAAGTCCAGGTCGTTCCCGAGCCTGCCGAGCAACGCATCGCGGACCGACCCTCCGACCAGGGCTAGGCCGAATCCGGCCTCCTGGAATCGGCGGGCGAGGTCGTCGGCGACCGGGGACACCCGCAGCAGTTCACTCACTGCGCGGTGCTGCACCTGGCTCAGTGCACTGGGGCTGTCTTCGTTGGCGTTCGGCACAACAGAAAAGGGTACGTGCACCGACCGGCCCCGGCGTCATCGTTTACGGCGGCCCTGCAAGACTCTCCCGATCATGTGGCGCAGTCCCCGGCACTCAGCTGTCGGGCACATCGTTACCATGCGGGGACGCAGAGACCGGCAAGACCGACACCAGCTGACGACTAAAGAGGGACGGGTACGCGTGGCCGAGGCGGCAGACATCCAGGGGAAGAGTCCCTCCCCTGCCCGCCGGTGGCTCCGGCGCACGGCCTCCTTGATCGTCGGGGCACCCCTGCTTGCCGGGCTCCTGACGGGTCCGGCAGCGCCAGCGCATGCCGAGGGGACCGCCAAGGCCCCGACCGGCTCCCGCACCATCGATGTGTCACTGGACACGCTCACCCCCAGTGCACCGGCCGAGGGGGACACCCTCACGGTTTCCGGCACCCTGACCAACAAGGGCAGGAAGACGGTCACCGAAGCCGAGGTCGATCTCCGTGTGGGGCCGACACTCTCCGGCAGGTCGGCAATCGACGACGCCGCCAAACGCACTGGATACCTGCCGGGCAGCGACCCGGCCAAGCTCGGCGGTACGTTCACGCTGAAGATCCCGAAGCTTCCTTCCGGCGTCAGCCAGGACTTCACCCTCGCTGTTCCCGTCGACAAGCTGGGCCTGGACACGGAGGGCGTCTATCAGCTCGGCGTCTCCGTCACCGGCCGGACTGCCGATGCACTCTACGACCAGGTGCTCGGCATTGAGCGGACCTTCCTGCCCTGGCAGCCCGAGGACACCGACAGCAAGACCGAACTGACCTTCCTCTGGCCACTGATCGCATCGGCCCACGTCACCGCAGAGACGGGCTCCGACGAACAGCAGACCCCAGTCTTCGCCAACGACAAACTCGCTCTTGAGCTTGCGCCCGGCGGCCGACTGGAGCAGTTGGTGTCGCTGGGCCGTCAGCTTCCTGTGACCTGGGTGATCGACCCGGACCTGCTGGCCTCCGTCGACGCGATGACGAGGAACTATCGCGTCACAGTCGGTGACACCACCGTCGCGGGGACGAACCAGGCCATCGCCAAACAGTGGCTCACCACGCTGGGGGCGGCAGTCAAGGACGGCAAGGTGGTGGCCCTGCCGTTCGCCGACCCCGACCTTGCCTCCATCGCCCATCGCGGCAAAAGCGTCTCGGGCACGCTCAGCCACCTGCAGACGGCCACCGAGGTCGCGGGACCCACGGTCGAGACCATCCTGCACGTGAAGCCCTCCACGGACTTCGCCTGGCCGGTGGACGGTGCGATCGATCCCTCGATCGTCGACGTTGCCACCTCGGCCGGCGCGCACAAGGTGATCGCCCGTAGCGACAGCCTCGAAGAAACCGGCGGCCTGCCGTACACGCCGACAGCCGCTCGTCCGATCGGGGGCGGCACAACCGCTGTCGTTGCGGACTACCGGCTGTCCACTGCCTTCAGGGGCGACATGGCCAGGGCCGGCGACTCGACGCTCGCCGTGCAGAAGTTCCTGGCCCACACGCTCGCCCTGACCGAGCAGGCCCCGAACAAGGCGCGCAGCATCGTCGTCGCCCCGCAGCGGACCCCTACGGCGACGCAGGCACAGGCAATGGCCCGCGCCCTGCACGCCCTCACCGACAACCACTGGACGCAGCCCATCGACCTGGTGGCGGCGGCCGGGGAGAAGCCCGACGCCCGGGCCACCACGAAGGTACCGGGGGCCTCCCAGTACCCGAAGAAGCTGCGCAGCCAGGAGCTGCCCACCCAGGCCTTCCAGGACATCCGGACGACTCAGGACTCGCTGAACAGCTTCGAGGTCATCCTCACCCAGCCCGACCGGGTGGTGACCCCCTTCGGCAATGCGATCAACCGCTCCGTGTCCACATCGTGGCGCGGCAGGCCGCTGGAGGCACAGCAGTACCGCGACGCAGTACGCACCTATCTGCAGAGCCTCACCAACGAGGTGCAGCTCATCGCGAAGTCCGATGTCACCCTGTCGGGCCGCAGCGCGACGATCCCTGTCACCGTGCAGAACAAACTGGTGCAGGGGGTGGATCACCTCGTGCTCCGCCTGACATCGGGCAACGCCACACGGCTCAAGCTGAATGACGGCGGATCCGTCGCCGAGAAGCCGATCAAGATCGCAGGCGGACACAGTCAGTCCGTGAAGTTCGACGCCTCGGCCAATGCCAACGGGCAGGCCCAGGTCACCGCACGGCTCTTCACCGCGGACGGAACGCCCTACGGCGAGGAGATGACCTTCACGGTGAAGGTCTCCGAAGTCACACCGACGGTGCTCCTCGTGATCGCCGGAGGACTGCTCCTGCTCGTCCTGGCAGGTATCAGGATGTACACACACCGAAAGCGCGCCGTCGCGAGCGGCGCAGCGGGGGACAACGGCGGCGAACCCGAGCAGCCGAGTGACCCGACCCCGGACACCGGTCCGGAAAGCGGGAACCCCTCGGGAACGGGTGAGAAAGTGGACCGTTGAGCGATGTCTGTCGGGGCCGGTCGGCCGGGGACGATGAGGTTGGGGTTTCGATGAACGCGCCGTACGACGGTGACCGCGCCCAGGGCGCGGGCGGAGCTGGATCTTCCGGCGGGCCGCCGGTGCCGTCGGACGCAGGTCAGGACGGGGGCACACCGGACCCGTACCTGCAGCATGCGTACGATCACGATCCCTACCGGGCTCAGGACCTCGCCGCCCAGGACCCCGTGGCCGAAGCCCTCTACGACCGCGCTTCCCACCCTCCGCCGCCTCCCGGCACCTACCAGGAGCCGCAGCCGCTCTACCAGCAGCCTCCTTCGGCCCAGTACGCCCCCGACCCCCGCATCTGGGCCCAGACTCCGCCACCGGAGCCTGCAGGTCCTTCGCGGCACCTGCCGTACGGAGACGATGCGGCGACCACCCAGTACGTAGGAGTGGACGACCTGGTGACTCAGGCATCGGACGGCCGCGAGGAACCGGACGCCTTCGCGCATCTCTTCCGCGACCAGGAGGGATCAGGACGGCCTCCCGGCCCCGCGCCCGAGCCGGAACCGGCTCCGGCGCCCGTCCCGCCGAAATCAGGCGGCCGTGCCTCCGGGATACTGAAGTCCAGCGCGCTGATGGCGGCCGGCACCCTGGTTTCCAGGCTCACGGGCTTCGTCCGCAGCCTGGTGATCACTGCCGCGCTCGGTGCGGCGATGCTCGGCGACAGCTTCACCATCGCGTACACCCTGCCGACGATGATCTACATCCTCACCGTCGGTGGGGGCCTCAACTCGGTCTTCGTGCCCCAGCTCGTCCGTTCCATGAAGGACGACGAGGACGGCGGGGAGGCCTACGCCAACCGCCTGCTGACACTCGTCATGGTCGCGCTGGGCGTGATTGTCCTTGTGGCGGTCTTCGCTGCACCGCAGCTGATCCATCTCATGTCACGCACCATCGCGAATGACCCAGCAGCGAACAACGTTGCCACCACCTTCGCCCGGTACTGCCTGCCGACCATCTTCTTCATGGGTGTCCATGTGGTGATGGGACAGATCCTCAACGCCCGCGGCAAGTTCGGCGCGATGATGTGGACACCGGTCCTCAACAACATCGTCATGATCTTCACCTTCGGCCTGTTCATCTGGGTCTACGGCACCTCCGGCGAATCCCTGATGAGCGTCGAGACGATCCCGCCGGAAGGCGTCCGCCTGCTGGGCATCGGAACGCTGCTCGGTCTGGTCGTCCAGGCCCTGGCCATGATTCCGTACCTCCGCGAGGCCGGCTTCCGCTTCCGCCCCCGCTTCGACTGGAAGGGCCACGGGCTCGGAAAAACGATCAAGCTCGCCAAGTGGACGGTCCTGTTCGTCCTGGCCAATCAGGCCGGCGTTCTGGTCGTCACGCAACTGGCAACCTCGGCGGGCAACCTCGCCGACAAGGACGGCACCGGATTCCTCGCCTACTCCAATGCCCAGCTGATCTGGGGCATGCCGCAGGCGATCATCACCGTCTCGGTCATGGCCGCTCTGCTGCCGCGCATCTCCCGCGCCGCCCATGACAACGACCCCGGGGCAGTCCGCGACGACATCTCTCAGGGGCTGCGCAACTCGGCCGTGGCGATCGTGCCGGTCGCCTTCACGTTCCTCGCACTCGGCCTGCCGATCTGCACCCTGCTGTACGCCTCCAGTGGCACCGAAGCCGCACGGTCCATGGGCTTCATCCTGATGGCGTTCGCCCTCGGCCTCATCCCGTACTCCGTGCAGTACGTCGTGCTGCGCGGCTTCTACGCGTACGAGGACACTCGCACGCCCTTCTACAACACGGTCATCGTCGCCGCGGTCAACGCTGCGGCTTCCGCTCTCTGCTACGTGGTTCTCCCGGCCCAGTGGGCCGTGGTCGGTATGGCCGCTTCCTACGGACTGGCCTACGCGGTCGGCGTCGGCATCGCCTGGCGCCGCCTGAGCAACCGGCTCGGAGGTGACCTCGACGGCGCTCGTGTGGTGCGCACCTACGCCCGTCTGTGCCTGGCCGCGATCCCTGCGGCCGTCGTGGGCGGAGGCGTGGGCATTGCCCTTCTCGGAGCTCTCGGGGACGGGGCCGGCGGCTCCGTGGTGGCCCTGGTCTGCGGCAGCATCGTCCTGCTGGGTATCTTCTTCGTCGCTGCCAAGAAAATGCGTATCGAAGAGCTCAACGGCATGGTCGGCATGGTCCGGGGACGGCTCGGGCGCTGAAGGGGCTCCGATCAGCACAACCATCGCCGGACACCGCGTGTCGTGCATAGCGCCGGAGTGTGGGCACAATTGGCAGGACTGTGCAGAGCTGGCTGGCATCGCGCAACGGATGGGGAGGCAGGAACGACGGTGGCGGAACGTAGCACGGCTGCCGTCGACGTGGCCGACAACGGCGGCGACGAGCCGCCGACCGCCAAGGCGGACGCGGCCACGACCGACGGGACGCAACAAGCCCAGGACACAGCGGGCGCCGGCCCGACGAGCGCGGACGGCGGGCAGGAGAGAGCGGATGCCGTCCAGGTGACACCCGATCTGCACAGCGGTCACAAGCTCGCCAACCGCTATCGGCTCGAAGAGTGCGTCACCCGTCTGGACGGATTCAGCAGCTGGCGCGCCGTCGACGAGAAGCTTCGCCGCGCGGTGGGCGTTCATCTGCTCCCCGCCGACCACCCCCGCGCGCGCTCGGTGCTGGCTGCCGCCCGCTCCTCCGCACTGCTGGGAGACCCACGCTTCGTACAGGTCCTGGACGCCGTCGAAGAGGATGACCTCGTCTATGTGGTCCATGAATGGCTCCCCGACGCCACCGAGCTCACGGCACTCCTCGCTTCGGGACCGCTGGAGGCCCACGACGCGTACCAACTCGTGAGCCAGGTCTCCCAGGCCATGGCCGCCGCCCACAGGGAGGGCCTCGCACATCTGCGGCTCACCCCGGGTGCGGTACTGCGCAGCTCGACCGGGCAGTACCGGATCCGTGGCCTCGCTGTGAACGCCGCCCTGCGAGGCATCACCGTCGACCATCCGCTGCGGACGGACACCGAAGCCATCGGCGCACTGCTCTACGCCGCGCTGACCCGCCGCTGGCCCTACGAAAGCGATGCCTACGGCCTCTCCGGGCTCCCCAAGGACGTAGGGCTGATCCCTCCGGACCAGGTACGGGCCGGCGTCCACCGCGGCCTCTCGGAGCTCGCCATGCGCGCGCTCGCGAACGACGGCGCCACGGCCTCGCGGCAGGAGCAGCCGTGCACGACTCCGGACGAACTGGCCAAGGCAGTGGCGGCCATGCCGCGCATCCTCCCTCCCGAACCTGTATTCGCCGGGCCACCCGAGTACCAGCGGACCACCTACCAGCAAGGCACCTACGGGCGGCCGTCGGCCCGACCCCACCAGGTCGCCCAGCCCGTCATCTCCGTGCCACCCCCGCCGCTGCAGAGCCGCACCGGCAAGGCTCTCAAATGGGCCGTGTCCGCGCTGCTCATCGCCGCACTGGGCCTCGGCAGCTGGCAGCTGGCCGAAACCGTCCTCGACCGGGGCAACGACTCCGGCGAGCCCTCCGACACGCAGACATCCGAGAACGAGGGCGACGACAACAACGCCGTCGAGCCCAGCAAGCCGGTCACCGTCGCCGGCGCCCAGGACTACGATCCGCTGGGCGGGGACGGCGCCGAAAAGCCCGCAACGATAAAGAACGTCCACGACAAGGACACCGGCTCGTACTGGTCCACGGACGGCTACTTCAGCTCCGACTTCGGGAAACTGAAGGAGGGTGTCGGAGTCGTTCTCGACCTCGGTAAGGTCCAGCAGGTCGGTACCGTCGATGTGTCCTTCCTCGGCGGCACCACCTCGGTCGAGCTGAGGACCACGGACGGCTCATCCGTTCCCCAGCTGCCCGCCGGCTTCACCGAGGTCGCACAGGGCTCCGGAACAAAGGTGTCCCTCAAGCCCGACAAGCCGGTGCAGGCGCGGTACGTTCTGGTCTGGCTGACCAAGCTGCCGCTGAGTGACGACGGGCACTACAGGGGCAAGGTCTCGGACATCAAGATCACCAGCTGACGGCATCAGGGGAGGGGGCTCACCGTTGGACGACGCCAGATTCGCCGACACCAGCGACCAGGATCTCCTGGCGCAGCACGTCGCAGGCGAACCGGACGCCTTCGGTGAGCTCGTGCGGCGGCACCGTGACCGGCTCTGGGCCGTGGCGCTCCGCACTCTCGGCGACCGCGAGGAAGCAGCCGACGCGGTGCAGGACGCCCTCGTTTCCGCATTCCGAGCCGCCCACACCTTCCGCGGCCAGTCCGCCGTCACGACCTGGCTGCACCGGATCACCGTCAACGCCTGCCTCGACCGCGCGCGCAAGGCGGCCTCACGCAAAACAGCGCCGGTCGATGACGCCGAGCGACTCGATCAGCTGCTGGAACCTCACGAATCCGCCGAAGCTCCCGCCGAAAGACAGGATCTCCACCGCGAACTCCTGGCAGCGCTGTCCACCCTCCCCGCAGAGCAACGGGCGGCGCTCGTGCTCGTCGATATGCAGGCCTACCCCGTCGCGGAGGCTGCTCGCATCCTCGACGTGCCGACCGGCACCGTGAAGAGCCGCTGCGCGCGGGGGCGGGCCAGACTGCTCCCCCTGCTCACCCATCTACGCAGCAACAGCGGGGACAGCGTCATGGAAAGGAACCGGACGCAGGGGACATCCGTCCCACCTGCGTCGGGACCAAGAGATGCAGGAGCAAGCGATCCTGCTGCCGTGAAGGGCGGAGGTGGGCACGCATGACATCCACGGCCGACACAGCTCAGCACCCGGACATCGAAGAGATTTCCGACCTCACCGAGGGGCTCCTCTCCCCCTCCCGCACAGCAGACGTCCGCCGTCACATCGACACATGCCCACAGTGCGGCGACACCCACGCCTCGCTGGAAGAGATCCGTTCGCTGCTCGGAACCCTGCCCGGGCACCAGCAGATGCCCGAAGACGTCGGCGCCCGGATCGACGCAGCGTTGGCCTCCGAAGTCCTCGCGAAAGCCGAGACATCCGCCGGAGACACCGATGCTGTTTCACGTGAAACATACGAGCAGCCCACGGAGCCCACTGCAGTGGATCGCCCCGCGGGTCGTCCCCGGGGTGCCACCGGTCCCGGCCGTCGACCGACCACGCGCCGTCGCCGCACGGTGATTCTCGGCACAGCCTTCGGTGCGGCGGTCGTCGGTATGGGCGTTTTCCTGCTGCAGTCGGCCCAACCGGCCCAGAACTCGGCCGACAGGGCATCCAGCGCCGCGGAGGACAGCAAGCGCGACTTCTCGGTGGACACGCTCGAAGGCCAGGTCCATCAGCTGCTCGACAGCGCGGCTGCATCGAAGACCGCAGAGGCCGACGAGACCAAGCCGTCCGTCGACACCAAATCATCCCCGCAGAACATGTCCCCCGACGGTTCGACGCCCAGAAATCCCCTGCGCACCCCCGTCGTCGACGTTCCCCCCTGCGTACAGCAGGGCACCGGCCGTGACGCCCCGGCCCTGGCGGTGAAGCAGGGAAGCTACCAAGGCACAGCGGCGTTCCTCGTCGTTCTGCCCCATGCGACCGATTCGAGCCGCGTGCAGGCCTATGTCGTCGACGCAGCGTGCGTGGGGACCGCTCCTGCGGCAAAGGGACAGCTGCTGCTCACCCACTCCTACACGCGCTCCTGAGCACCGTGCCGGGAGTTGCTCCGGCATAGCGGGAATGCACGCCCCGTAGGATCCGTTGGGTGGGGTGAGAGTCGTGGAACCGACCCCAGTAGGCAGTGGCAGTCCGCAGAGACGAGGAAGAAACCCGTGAGCGACGTCCGTAATGTGATCATCATCGGCTCCGGGCCGGCTGGTTACACCGCCGCCCTGTACACCGCTCGCGCGTCGCTGAAGCCGCTGGTGTTCGAGGGCGCCGTCACTGCGGGCGGTGCGCTCATGAACACCACAGACGTAGAGAACTTCCCGGGCTTCCAGGACGGGATCATGGGTCCCGAGCTCATGGACAACATGCGCGCCCAGGCCGAACGCTTCGGCGCCGAGCTGATCCCCGACGATGTGATCTCCGTCGACCTCTCCGGCGACATCAAGACGGTCACCGACACCGCCGGCACGGTCCACCGCGCCAAGGCGGTCATCGTCACCACGGGATCCCAGCACCGCAAGCTCGGTCTGCCCAACGAGGACGCGCTTTCCGGACGTGGCGTCTCCTGGTGTGCCACCTGCGACGGCTTCTTCTTCAAGGACCAGGACATCGTCGTGGTCGGCGGTGGCGACACGGCCATGGAAGAGGCGACCTTCCTCTCCCGGTTCGCGAAGTCCGTCACGATCGTGCACCGCCGCGACTCGCTGCGCGCCTCCAAGGCCATGCAGGAGCGCGCCTTCGCCGACCCGAAGATCAAGTTCGCCTGGGACAGTGAGGTCGCCACGGTTCACGGCGAACAGAAGCTCTCCGGTCTGACCCTGCGCAACACCAAGACCGGTGAAACGTCCGAGCTCCCCGTGACCGGCCTGTTCATCGCTGTCGGCCACGATCCGCGCACAGAGCTCTTCAAGGGACAGCTCGACCTCGACGACGAGGGCTACCTCAAGGTCGAGGCGCCCTCCACGCGCACCAACCTGTCTGGTGTCTTTGCCGCTGGAGATGTCGTCGACCACACCTACCGGCAGGCCATTACCGCCGCTGGGACCGGCTGCTCCGCCGCTCTCGACGCCGAGCGCTTCCTCTCCGCACTCGCCGACGGAAAGCTCGCCGAACCGGACAAGACCCCCGCGCTCTGACCCCCGCCCCACCTCACCCCCACACCCCGCGAAGTTAAGGAGGCCGCCGTGGCCGGCGCCCTGAAGAACGTGACCGACGACTCCTTCGACGAAGACGTCCTCAAGAACGACAAGCCCGTACTGGTGGACTTCTGGGCTGCCTGGTGCGGCCCGTGCCGCCAGATCGCTCCCTCTCTGGAGGCCATCGCGGCTGAGCACGGCGACCAGATCGAGATCGTCAAGCTCAACATCGACGAGAACCCCGCCACGGCAGCGAAGTACGGCGTGATGTCCATCCCGACCCTCAACGTCTACCAGGGCGGCGAGGTCGCCAAGACCATCGTCGGCGCGAAGCCGAAGGCCGCGATCCTCCGCGACCTCGAAGCCTTCATCGGCGAGTAGGACTGCGACCCGCACTGTTTCACGTGAAACGGGCCCACCCTTCGGGGTGGGCCCGTTCTGCATACGCCTCGATGCCTGGTCAGGATCATCGGCATTGGCCGCAAAGCTCGACCTCGGTCACAGAGGCCGCAGCGCAGGCTCCTTCTGGACCGCTCCCAGCAATCTGTCCAAGGCCAACTCGACGTCCTCCTTCCAGGAGAGCGTCGTACGCAGCTCCAGCCTCAGCCGCGGATGCGCCGGATGAGGGCGCACCGTCTTGAAGCCGACAGCAAGCAGGTGATCCGCCGGCAGCACACAAGCCGGCTCCTTCCAGCGGGCATCGCCAAAAGCCTCGATCGCCTTGAAGCCTCGACGCAACAGATCCTTGGCAACTGTCTGCACCATGACCCGGCCCAGGCCCTGGCCCTGGAAACCCGGCATGATCAACGCAGTCATGAGCTGTACGGCGTCGGGGGAGACAGGGCTGGTCGGAAACGCCATGGAACCCGGGGCATACGCAGGCGGCGCATAGAGAACGAAGCCGACCGGCACTTCGTCCACATAGACAACCCGCCCGCAGGAACCCCACTCCAGCAACACGGCGGAGATCCAGGCTTCCTTCTCCAGCTCAGGTCTTCCTGTCTTTACCGCGGCTTCCCCGTTGACCGGATCAAGTTCCCAGAAGACACACGAGCGGCAACGCCTGGGGAGATCCGGAAGGTTGTCGAGTGTGAGCGGTACAAGCCGACGCCCCATGAAGGCGGTTCCTCACTTCCTTCGCCCGCCGCATCACGTGCGGCTGCCAGCGCACTCCGTTCTCGGAACAGGCTGCCGACAAACCCCCCGACAGCACCAAGTCCCAATCCGACTGTCACCAGGTGGCTGCGATTCACTGATCGCACGACCCCGCCTCCTCTGAGGTGGATCACGGTGGATACGCCATACCAGAACGCATCGTATCCACCCAGAGGTGATGCGGATACCGAGAGCGAGCAAAGGGGCGGTCTGTGTTCCGATATCTTCCGGAACACAGACCGCCCCTCAAGCCCGCGGCAGACCTCAGTCCTCGTCGTGCTCTGCCGGCTCTTCGGAGAGACTCCGCTCCAGCACACGTCCCTCACCAGGAGCGAGGCTGCCAAGAATGCGGTCCAGATCCTCCATCGAAGCAAACTCGACGACGATCTTTCCCTTCTTCTGACCCAGGTCGACCTTCACCCGCGTCTCGAATCGGTCCGAGAGTCGCGACGCCAGATCGGTGAGAGCCGGCGAGAGCCGTGCTCCGGCCCGGGGCCCCTTCGGCTTGGCAGAACTCGTGGGCTCGGAACCCAGGAGGTTCACAATCTCCTCGACCGCACGAACGGACAGCCCCTCAGCCACGATCCGGTGAGCCAACCGGTCCTGCTCCGCGGAGTCATCCACCGACAGGAGCGCCCGCGCATGACCGGCCGAGATGACACCTGCGGCGACCCTGCGCTGCACCGGCGGCGAGAGACGGAGCAGACGCAGGGTGTTGGACACCTGCGGGCGTGACCGCCCGATCCGGTCCGCGAGCTGGTCATGCGTGCACTTGAAGTCCTTCAGCAGCTGGTCGTACGCCGCTGCCTCCTCCAATGGGTTCAGCTGAGCCCGGTGAAGGTTCTCCAGGAGCGCGTCGAGAAGCAGCTTCTCGTCGTCGGTGGCCCGGACAATGGCCGGGATCCGTTCCAGACCTGCCTCACTGCAGGCCCTCCAGCGACGCTCGCCCATGATGAGCTCGTAGCGGCCTTCCGCGACCGCGCGCACGACGACGGGCTGGAGGAGACCGACCTCCTTGATGGAGGTGACCAGTTCGGCCAGAGCGTCCTCGTCGAATACCTCACGAGGCTGCCTGGGGTTCGGTGTGATCGACTCAATAGGGACTTCGGCAAAGTACGCACCGGCAGAATCGGACCCTGCAACGGGCTCCCGCTCCGCTACGGGAGAACTTGGCTCCGGCACCATCGGGCCGGAAGGCAGCGCAGCTACCTTCGCCGCGGCCACCCCCCGCTCGGCCGTCATCACCGGGAGTACACCCCCCTGGCCCGCCCCAGCCCCAGGAGACGCCATCTGCCTCTCCTGTGGAGCTGCGGGAATCAGAGCACCGAGTCCACGCCCCAACCCTCTACGACGCTCACTCACCGCATGCCCTCCGAATTGCTCTGCTGGCTGTTCTGGCTGCCCGGATGGGCATGCTCGGCCTCGTAATGCATCCCCACGCCCCTCAGGGCGATCTCTCGGGCAGCCTCGAGATAGGACAGGGAACCGCTGGATCCCGGATCATAGGTCAGCACCGTCTGCCCGTAGCTCGGTGCTTCCGAGATGCGCACCGAGCGGGGGATGCTCGTCCGCAGCACCTCCTTGCCGAAGTGGGTACGGACCTCTTCCGCCACTTGCGAAGCAAGCCTGGTCCTGCCGTCGTACATGGTGAGCAGGATCGTCGACACATGAAGATCCGGGTTGAGATGCCCCCGTACCAGGTCAACGTTTCGCAGCAACTGCCCGAGACCTTCCAGCGCGTAGTACTCGCACTGAATGGGGATGAGTACCTCGGCTCCGGCAACGAGTGCGTTGACCGTCAGCAGACCGAGTGAAGGCGGGCAGTCGATGAGGATGTAATCCAGTGGCTGCTCGTACGCCTGGATCGCCCGCTGCAGTCGGCTCTCCCGCGCCACCAGCGACACCAGCTCGATCTCCGCACCGGCGAGATCGATGGTGGCCGGGGCACAGAAGAGACCTTCGACGTCCGGGACGGGTTGAACCACTTCGGAGAGCGGCATGCCCTCCACCAGGACGTCATAGATGGAGGGAACTTCGGCGTGATGGTCGATCCCCAGAGCCGTGGAGGCATTGCCCTGCGGGTCGAGGTCGACCACCAGGACACGCGCACCATGGAGCGCGAGCGAAGCAGCAAGATTGACCGTCGAGGTCGTCTTACCTACTCCGCCCTTCTGATTGGCAACCACCATGACGCGCGTTTGGTCAGGGCGGGGCAGACCCTCGCCGGCGCGGCCGAGGGCCTCAACCGCCAGCTGGGCCGCACGACCGATTGGTGTGTCGTCCATCGGCGGCGGTGTTTCACGTGAAACACCGTCCCCCACGGACTCGGTACGGGGACCGGGGACCGGGTCGGTCATCGGTCCCGCGATGTTGGCGTCGGACCGCAAGGATTCACTCTCCTCGACTTCAGGCTCGCAATGAACAGAGCCTGCCATGCTTTCGGGGTCGTGAACCAGCGAGGCCGACTGTTCTGTGGATGAATCCACTTCTGTGGACAACTCGGTAGCCCGTACGGGCTTGCGGTCGCGCGGTGTGGCAGCCGCACGACCACGGCCGATACTTCCCTGCAGCAGAGAGCGACGTTTCACGTGAAACACGATGCATGCGCAGCGCAGCAGCGGACTCCCGACACTCCGCAGGAGTCACATATCACTGCTTTAAGGCACATCGCTTACAAAAGACCCAAACACCGAAAAACCGTCGAAACAGAAAGCCTCGGCGTCGAGTCGGGGGCAGCTCAGCGGCGTCGACGCGCCCTGCCGGCCCTCGCCGCCTTGGCTCGCTTTGCGGCGAACCTCACACCGCCCGGGCTCTCCCCGACGACCACACGCACCACGGTGGACATCGGATCAACGATGCCCTCACCGGCATGCAGCACTTCGGTCTCCACCACGCCGAGCTTGCTCAGGGCGGCACGAGCCCCCTGGATCTCCTCCTCGGCCGTGCCTCCCTTGAGTGCCAGCATCTCCCCGTAGGGGCGCAGCAGGGGCACGCCCCAGCCCGCAAGCCGGTCCAGCGGAGCCACGGCCCGGGCCGTCACCACGTGAACGGGCTGCAGCGTCCCGAGCACCTCTTCGGCCCGCCCCCGGACGACCGTCACATGATCCAGCCCCAGCAGTTCGACGACCTCCTGAAGGAAGTTGGTCCGCCTCAGTAGCGGCTCGAGCAAGGTGATCTTCAGATCGGGGCGCACCAGCGCCAGCGGAATACCGGGAAGGCCCGCCCCCGACCCCACATCGCACACTGTGACGCCCTCCGGAACCACCTCGGAGAGCACCGCGCAGTTCAGCAGATGGCGCTCCCACAGACGTGGAACCTCGCGAGGACCGATCAGGCCCCGCTTGACTCCCGCATCCGCAAGCAGCTCCGCGTACCGGACAGCCTCTGGGAAGAACTCACCGAATACCGCCTGCGCCTCTTTGGGCGCCTGAGGGAGTTCTGCTGCCTCCGTCACGGGGACCGTCCTTCCGTACCGCACTAACGCACTGTGGGTGGCTGACTATCAGGCTGACAAAGATCGGCCCCGCCTGCGAACAGACGGGGCCGACAGTACAAGGAACGCTCAGGCCGGGAGTACGACGACGAAGCGCTGCGGCTCCTCGCCCTCGGACTCGCTGCGCAGACCTGCTGCCGCCACCGCGTCGTGCACGACCTTGCGCTCGAACGGCGTCATCGGTTCCAGCTTCACCGGCTCACCGGAGCTCTTGACCTCGTCTGCGGCCTTGGCACCCAGGGCGGCAAGGACTTCCCGCTTCTTGGCACGAAAGCCGCCGATGTCCAGCATCAGACGGCTGCGGTCACCGGTCTCCCGGTGAACAGCCAGGCGCGTCAGCTCCTGAAGCGCCTCCAGCACCTCACCGTCGCGGCCCACAAGCTTCTGCAGTTCACGCGCCGAGTCGCTGATGATCGAGACCGCGGCCCGGTCCGCCTCGACATCCATGTCGATGTCACCGTCGAGGTCGGCGATGTCGAGCAGGCCCTCGAGATAGTCGGCCGCGATCTCCCCTTCCTGCTCGAGGCGGGTCAGAGTGTCGCTGCCCTCAGCGGCCGTGGTGGTGGTGCCTTCCGTCACGGATGGACTCCTTCTTACTTCTTGGACGGGTGCTTGGGCCGCTGCGGGCCCTTGCGCTGTCCGGACTTGGCTTGGCGTGAGGAGCCGGCCGCGGGCTTGCCCGCCGGCTTCGGCTTGTCGTCCTGCTTCTCCAGCGAGGTCTTCGGTTCCGGCTCGGCGGAACCGGAGTCCTTGGCCGCACCCGGATGCGTCGCAGCAGTCTGGCGCTTCGCCTTCGTCTGACGCTTGGGCTGCTGCCGCTTCGCCGCAGCACCGCCCTCGGCTTCGGCGACGGCAGTGTCGCTCTTCGCTACCGTCCCGTCCTCCTGAGCCGCGAGACCCAGCTTGGCCAGACCGGTGATGAACTTGCGCTCGATGTCGTTGCGGTCAGGACCCTTGACGACGATCCGCTTCACGGTGTTGCGCCTCGTCCTGCCGCGCACCTGACCATGAGAGGTCACGCTCTTCAGCAGGCGGCCCAGGTACTGGTCCTGCGCCTTGCTGCCCGGCGTCGGGTTCTGGTTGATCACGAACATCTGCTGACCCATGGTCCAGACGTTGGTGGTCAGCCAGTACACGAGGACACCGACGGGGAAGTTGATGCCCATGACGGCGAAGATCAGCGGGAAGATGTACATCAGCATCTTCTGCTGCTGCATGTACGGGGTCTTCACCGTCAGGTCGACGTTCTTCGTCATCAGCTGGCGCTGCGTGAAGAATTGCGACGCGGACATCATCACGATCATGACCGCGGTGACGACACGGACGTCCATCAGCGAGGCACCGAGCGCCTGGACCTTCTCTTCGCTGTCCATGAACTTGGCGGCCAGCGGGGCGCCGAAGATATGGGCCTGGCGAGCGCTGTCCAGCAGCGGCTGGTCGATGACGCCGATCGTCTTGCCCGAGGCGATGGACGACAGCACGTGATACAGGGCGAAGAAGAACGGCGACTGCGCCAGGATGGGCAAGCACGAGGAGAGCGGGTTGGTACCCGTCTCCTTGTACAGCTTCATCATCTCTTCGGACTGACGCTGCTTGTCGTTCTTGTAGCGCTCCTGGATCGCCTTCATCTTCGGCTGGAGCACCTGCATGTTCCGGGTCGACTTGATCTGCTTAACAAAAAGCGGGATCAGACAGATCCGGATCAGAACCACCAGGGACACGATGGACAGGCCCCAGGCCCAGCCCGTGTCGTCGCCGAAGAGCGCCCCGTACAACTTGTGGAACTGGACGATGACCCACGAAACAGGTGTGGTGATAAAGCTGAACAGACTGGCAATCGTGTCCACTAATCAGGCTCCTTGAGCTTTGGGCGAGGTCTCTGTGGCCGGGCTCAGGGGTTCGGTGACCGAACCCCCGGAAGGCACATCGGCGGCGGAGTCCCCGCCCTTGCCGCCACGCACATAGCTGCGCAGCAGTTCATGCCAACGCGGACGTTTGCGTGGCGGTACGTGATCCACGCCGCCTGGTGACCACGGATTGCAACGGAGAATGCGCCATGCCGTCAGCGCAGTTCCCTTGATCGCACCGTGCCGGTCGATCGCCGTATATCCATAGTGGGAACACGACGGGTAGTAACGGCAGACAGGCCCGAGAAGTGGGCTGATCGTCCACTGATACAGCTTGATGAGAGCCAGCAGCGGGTACTTCATCGCGCGCCCCCTCCCAGCAACCGCTCCAAGGCGGCATCCAGGTCTCGGGCCAGCTGTGCATGGTCGGCGTCACCCGATCCGGGCAGCGCTCGTACGACAACAAGGCTACCGGGGGGCAGCTGAGCCAGCCGATCGCGGACCAGATGGCGAAGCCTTCGCTTCACCGCGGTGCGCACGACCGCTCCACCCACTGCTTTGCTGACAACGAAACCCGCACGTGGCGGGGAAGCACTCTCCCCAGTCACGTGCGGGTCCGTAGCACCGCTGCGTAGATGTACGACGAGTAGCGGGCGTCCGGCCCGACGTCCTCGGCGTACTGCGGTCGCGAAGTCCTCGCGCCGCCTCAGCCGATTCTCGGTAGGCAGCACGTCATGACCTGACCGCGATCAGGCGGACAGGTTGGTGCGACCCTTGCCACGGCGGTTCGCGAGAATCGCGCGGCCGGCACGGGTACGCATGCGAAGCCGGAAGCCGTGGGTCTTGGCGCGACGACGATTGTTCGGCTGGAAGGTGCGCTTGCTCACTCGGGGGCTCCAGAAATGATTCGTGTGTTGGCGGGACATCGCCTGGCTGTCACCGTGCGCCCACGAGGAACTCGCGTAAACGCCTTAGTGCACCGCTTCACAATCACAGATCGTGATCTTTGCCCATCGGAGGCAGGCGGCAGCAGCCATCGACAACTCGACCTGGTCACGGTACGCGCGGCTGCGCCATCCGGTCAAACCGGCCTCGCGCCACCCCCTGCTGTACACAGCCTGTGGACAACAACTTGAACCGTGCGGGTCGGCCTGACTACCGTGGTTGAACTCCGGTTCCTTTCCTTCCCACCTGCCGGGCCTCACCCGACCCGACCCATCCCGTCCCGAGAACCACACATTCGTGGGACATGCGAGAGAGCGTGCCTTGTGGCTGACGTACCTGCCGATCTTGCCGCAGTGTGGCCACGAGTGCTGGAACAACTCCTCGGGGAGGGCCAGCAGGGCATCGAGCCGAAGGACAAGCAGTGGATCGAGCGCTGCCAGCCGCTGGCACTCGTCGCCGACACCGCACTACTGGCCGTTCCCAACGAATGGGGCAAGCGCGTCCTGGAGGGCCGGCTCGCGCCGCTCATCAGCGAAACGCTCACCCGTGAGTGCGGCCGGCCGATCCGGATCGCCATCACCGTCGACGATTCCGCGGGCGAGCCCTCCGCCCCGCCCGCACCCCCGATGCACCAGTCGCACCCGCCCCACCAGGGACAGCAGTCCCACCGCTACCAAGGGCCGCAGCGCGACGACCCCTCGCACAACGACGCGTACGACGGCTACGGCCACCGTCCCTCCGACGACGGCATGCCGACAGCCCGTCCCGCCTACCCGGACTACCAGCAGCAGCGCCCGGAACCCGGCGCCTGGCCCCGTTCCCAGGAGGACCTCTCCTGGCAGCAGCCCCGGCACGGCGGGTACCAGGACCGCGATCCGTACGCGAGCCCCCGGCCTCAGCAGCCGCAGCACGACTACCGGCCGCAGCCGCCCGAGCGCCAGAGCTACGAGCAGCAGCGGGACGCGCGCGACCGCCATGATCTGCAGGATCAGCAGCCCCAGCACCGTCAGGGCGGACCGGGCCCCGGACGCAACGGCGGCGGACCCGGCCCGATGGGTGCACAGCCCGCGCCCGCACCCGGTCCCGGTGAGCCGCACGCCCGGCTGAACCCCAAGTACCTCTTCGACACCTTCGTCATCGGCGCTTCCAACCGCTTCGCGCACGCGGCAGCGGTTGCCGTGGCCGAGGCCCCCGCGAAGGCGTACAACCCCCTCTTCATCTACGGGGAGTCGGGGCTCGGCAAGACCCACCTGCTGCACGCCATCGGGCACTACGCGCGCAGCCTCTACCCCGGTACCCGCGTGCGGTACGTGAGCTCCGAGGAGTTCACCAACGAGTTCATCAACTCGATCCGTGACGGCAAGGGCGACACCTTCCGCAAGCGGTACCGCGATGTGGACATCCTCCTGGTCGACGACATCCAGTTCCTGGCGAGCAAGGAGTCGACGCAGGAGGAGTTCTTCCACACCTTCAATACGCTCCACAACGCCAACAAGCAGATCGTGCTGTCCTCGGACCGGCCGCCGAAACAGCTGGTGACGCTCGAGGACCGGCTGCGCAACCGCTTCGAGTGGGGACTCACCACCGACGTGCAGCCGCCCGAGCTGGAGACGCGTATCGCGATCCTCCGCAAGAAGGCGGTACAGGAGCAGCTCAACGCACCTCCGGAGGTCCTCGAGTTCATCGCCTCCCGCATCTCGCGCAACATTCGCGAGCTGGAGGGTGCGCTGATCCGCGTGACCGCATTCGCCAGCCTCAACCGGCAGCCGGTGGACCTCGGCCTGACCGAGATCGTCCTCAAGGACCTCATCCCCGGCGGCGAGGACTCGGCCCCCGAGATCACCGCGCCGGCCATCATGGCGGCTACGGCCGACTATTTCGGGCTCACCGTGGAGGATCTCTGCGGATCCTCCCGCAGCCGCGTGCTGGTGACGGCGCGCCAGATCGCCATGTACCTGTGCCGCGAACTGACCGACCTCTCGCTGCCCAAGATCGGTGCCCAGTTCGGCGGGCGTGACCACACGACGGTGATGCACGCCGACCGGAAGATCCGTGCGCTCATGGCCGAGCGGCGTTCCATCTACAACCAGGTCACCGAGCTCACCAACCGCATCAAGAACGGCTGACGGGCCGGACCAGCAGCCTCCGCAGCGAACCCCGGGGCGCCCCGCAAGGACCACAAGGAGTCCTCGCGGGGCGCCCTTTCGTCATCAGGAAGCTGGACCACGGCTGCCGGACCGGGGTGCCGGCCCAACGAGCCGGTGCAGAAAGCCGGACCGCCGGACCGGGGCAAGGAACTGACTGCACGGCTGCGCCAGGAGCCCTCGAGAAGCCGCCCGGGGGCCTCCGGAACCGACAGGAATGCCTCCGCGGACGCCCTCTCGGACGTCCGCCCGCCCCGCACGCACCCCGTTCCGAACCATGCCGCCCCCTCACGAGACACGCCGGGTGTTCGAATACGGGCCGAGAACATGCCCTTCTCCACAGGTCTACGAGGAATTGGGCGTCCACAGCCTGGGGACTGTGAAGTTGTCCAGATTGCATCCACAGGCCCCGCTGCCGATACTCCATCAGGCCAGGTCACATGCCTGGGGATTTGTGGTCAACGATGATCCACAGCCTGTGGACAGATTTTTCCTCCACAGGGGCTCGACGATGTTGTCCACCGTCGGCCCACAGGCTGGACCATGTTGTCCCCAGCTTCTCCACACCCCTGTCCACTGTTCGGCAACTCAACACCCGCTTTCACTGCCGAGAGTGAAAGGCGTCACACCAGGGCCCTCGGTTGGGCTGTGGGGAACCTGGGTAAAGCTGGGGACAGCCCTGGGGAGAAGTCACCCCCGCCTGTGCATCGGGTGTGCAGAACTTTCGTGTGTCCACAGAAACACCAAGTTGTCCACCGGCGTCACCCACAGGGCCGGTGGACAAAAAACAGGCACTGACCTGCGCAAACGACGTTATCCACGGTTTCCACAGGCCCTACTACTACTACCAATCAGAGTTAGCTAGGAATCCGCTTCGAAGTGGGGCCTGTGCACAACTTGGGCCGGGAGCTTCGCGGACCGCTTGCCGCGACTTGACCCCGAGCAGCAACGAGTGTCGGTGCCGTACGTCAGACTGGACCCCGGCGTCCTCCCCTCAGCCCTTCGGCAGGGAGACCCCGACCAGACGACGAAGGCCAGCAGGGCGAGCGAGCAACAGCAGGAGGCGGTTCCGGTGAAGATCCGGGTGGAGCGCGATGTACTCGCGGAGGCGGTGGCCTGGGTGGCCCGCAGCCTCCCGGCCCGTCCGCCGGCGCCCGTTCTTGCGGGCCTTCTGCTGAAGGCTGGGGACGGGGCTCTCAGCTTCTCGAGCTTCGACTACGAGGTCTCGGCCAGGGTTTCGGTGGACGCCGAGATCGAGGAGGAAGGCACGGTGCTCGTCTCCGGCCGGCTCCTCGCCGACATCTGCCGCGCCCTTCCGAACCGGCCGGTGGAGATTTCCACCGACGGTGTGCGGGCCACCGTGGTGTGCGGCTCCTCGCGATTCACACTCCACACCCTTCCTGTGGAGGAGTACCCGGCACTGCCGCAGATGCCGACAGCGACCGGCACCGTCCCGGGTGAGGTCTTCGCCTCGGCCGCGGCTCAGGTCGCCATCGCCGCAGGCCGTGACGACACGCTGCCCGTCCTCACGGGTGTCCGGATCGAGATCGAGGGCGACACCGTCACCCTCGCCTCGACCGACCGTTACCGCTTCGCGGTCCGTGAGTTCCGCTGGAAGCCGGAGAACCCGGACGCCTCGGCCGTCGCCCTGGTGCCCGCAAAGACGCTCCTGGATACCGCCAAGGCGCTGACCAGCGGCGACACGGTGACTCTGGCGCTGTCGGGCTCGGGTGCAGGTGAAGGCCTCATCGGTTTCGAGGGCGCCGGCCGTCGCACGACCACGCGGCTGCTCGAGGGCGACCTGCCGAAGTACCGGACCCTCTTCCCCACGGAGTTCAACTCGGTCGCGGTCATCGAGACCGCCCCGTTCGTGGAGGCCGTCAAGCGTGTGGCCCTCGTCGCCGAGCGGAACACTCCGGTGCGTCTCAGCTTCGAGCAGGGTGTGCTGATCCTGGAGGCCGGTTCCAGTGACGACGCACAGGCTGTGGAGCGCGTCGATGCGGTGCTCGAGGGTGACGACATCTCGATCGCCTTCAACCCGACCTTCCTGCTGGACGGGCTCAGCGCGATCGACTCCCCGGTCGCCCAGCTCTCCTTCACGACGTCCACCAAGCCCGCCCTGCTCAGCGGCCGTCCCGCCGTCGACGCGGAAGCGGACGACGCCTACAAGTACCTGATCATGCCGGTTCGCCTCTCGGGCTGATCCGGTGTTCGTTCCTGTCACGGCAGCTTCCGGCGGGCACGCTCAGCGCTGAGCAGGCCCGCCGCGCTGTCCCCGGCCGGGCGTAGGCTCGGTCCCGGGTACGAATCGGCACAACGCTTAAGGAATCTCTGATGGAGCTCGGTCTCGTCGGCCTCGGCAAGATGGGCGGCAACATGCGCGAGCGCATCCGCCGCGCAGGCCACACCGTCATCGGTTACGACCGCAACCCGGACGTCGCCGATGTCCACAGCCTCGAGGAGCTTGTGGGCAAGCTCAAGGGTCCGCGGGTCGTATGGGTGATGGTCCCGGCAGGTGCCGCGACCCAGTCCACCATCGACGAGCTGGCCGAGCTGCTCTCCCCGGGCGACATCGTCGTGGACGGCGGAAACTCCCGCTGGACCGACGACGAGAAGCACGCAGTGGAGCTGGGCATCAAGGGCATCGGCTTCGTGGACTGCGGTGTCTCCGGTGGCGTCTGGGGCCTGGAGAACGGCTACGCCCTGATGTACGGCGGTGACGCCGAGAGCGTTGCGAAGGTCCAGCCGGTCTTCGACGCCCTCAAGCCCGAGGGTGACTTCGGCTCCGTCCACGCGGGCAAGGTCGGCGCCGGCCACTTCGCGAAGATGGTCCACAACGGCATCGAGTACGCCATGATGCAGGCCTACGCCGAGGGCTGGGAGCTGCTGGAGAAGGTCGACTCCGTCACGGACGTCCGTGAGGTCTTCCGTTCCTGGCAGGAGGGCACGGTCATCCGTTCCTGGCTGCTCGACCTGGCGGTCAACGCACTGGACGACGACGAGCACCTCGACCAGCTCCGTGGTTTCGCCGCGGACTCCGGTGAGGGCCGGTGGACGGTCGAGGCCGCCATCGACAACTCGGTGCCGCTGCCCGCGATCACGGCCTCCCTGTTCGCGCGTTTCGCCTCGCGGCAGGACGATTCCCCGCAGATGAAGATGATCGCCGCGCTGCGCAACCAGTTCGGCGGGCACGCGGTCGAGAGCAAGAAGTAGTACGCAGCACACGCAATGCACGAGGTCGGAAAGGTCGGCGAACATGCACGTCACGCATCTCTCGCTGGCCGACTTCCGCTCGTACGCCCGGGTCGAGGTTCCTCTCGATCCGGGCGTCACCGCGTTCGTGGGGGCCAACGGTCAGGGCAAGACCAATCTGGTGGAGGCCGTCGGCTATCTCTCGACGCTCGGCAGCCATCGGGTGTCGTCCGATGCCCCCCTGGTGCGGATGGGCGCGGAGCGTGCCGTTGTCCGGGCCTCGGTCACTCAGGGCGAGCGCTCGCAGCTGATTGAGCTCGAGCTGAATCCGGGCCGTGCCAATCGAGCCCGCATCAATCGATCGTCGCAGGTCAAACCGCGTGACGTGCTGGGCATAGTACGGACCGTGCTGTTCGCTCCGGAGGATCTGGCCCTGGTGAAGGGCGACCCGGGTGAGCGTCGGCGCTTCCTGGACGAGCTGATCACAGCGCGTTCGCCGCGGATGGCAGGTGTCCGGTCCGATTACGAACGGGTGCTGAAGCAGCGCAACACCCTGCTGAAGTCCGCGGCGATGGCCCGCCGGCACGGTGGCCGGTCGATGGATCTGTCCACGCTGGATGTGTGGGACCAGCATCTGGGACAGGTGGGGGCGGAGCTGCTGGCCCAGCGGCTGGACCTGATCGCGACGCTGCACCCGCTGGCGGACAAGGCGTACGCGGACGTGGCTCCGGGCGGCGGTCCGGTGACGCTGGAGTACCGCAGCTCGGTCGGTGCCGATGTGGAGCACGCGCGCACCCGCGAGGAGCTGTACGAGCAGGTGATGGCGGCGCTCGTCCAGGCCCGTAAGCAGGAGATCGAGCGAGGCGTGACGCTGGTCGGTCCGCATCGTGACGATCTGGTGCTGGGACTGCGCGGGATGCCGGCGAAGGGGTACGCGAGCCACGGGGAGTCCTGGTCGTACGCGTTGGCGCTGCGGCTGGCCTCGTACGACCTGTTGCGCACCGAGGGCAACGAGCCGGTGCTCGTGCTGGACGACGTGTTCGCCGAGCTCGACGCGCGGCGTCGTGAGCGGCTGGCGGAGCTGGTGGCCCCGGGTGAGCAGGTGCTGGTCACGGCGGCGGTGGACGACGATGTTCCGGGTGTGCTGGCCGGTGCGCGGTACGCGGTGTCCGCGGGTGAGGTGGAGCGGCTGTGAGCGGCCGGGGAGAGAACCATGAGCGGGCGGTGCCGGATCCGGTGAGCGGTGCGGCGAAGCAGCCCGAGGTGTCGGGCGTCGATCTGGCGCGGGTGGCCCTGCGTGCGGCTAAGGAGCAGGCCCGTGCCCGCGGTGATGCGGCGCAGCAGAAGAAACAGGCCAGGCGTGGTGGTGGGCTGAGGTCGGGTGCGCGGTCCGACGGCCGTGATCCGCTGGCTCTGGGGTCGGCGATCAACCGGCTGATCACTGAGCGGGGCTGGGAGACTCCGGCGGCTGTGGGCGGCGTGATGGGGCGGTGGCCGCAGATCGTGGGGGACGATCTGGCCAATCACTGTGTGCCGTTGCGGTACGACGAGGATCCGGCCGAGCGGGTTTTGACGGTGCAGTGCGATTCGACGGCGTGGGCGACACAGCTGCGGCTGCTCGCGCCGCAGTTGGTGGCCAGGCTGAACACGGATCTGGGTCATGGCACGGTGAGAATGATCAAGGTGTTGGGGCCCCATGGTCCGCAGCGCAGATTCGGTCCGCTGCGGGCGCCCGGAAGTACGGGCCCCGGAGACACATACGGCTGAGCAGGCATTTCCCTGTTCAGCGTCCCTGCGACCCCGGCCCGCGCCGGGGTTTCGTGATGAGCGGACCGCCCTCTTCGGCGCCGTTGTGCGGGTTGTCCTTGTCTACCTGAATGCACGGTTGTGCGGTGATTTATGCCGTGCGATGAGCGTGAGGCGTCCCTCACCGTAGTGGGAGGTTGACAGGCCGAAGCGCTCAATGCCCGCGTGAGCCTCTCAGAGCCCCTTCCTGAATATGGGGAGTCGGCAGGCGCTCATTCAGGGCGGCACATGCGGACTCAGGTACCGGCAAACCCCCATTCATGTCGGCGCTACCGGTAGACTGATGGACAATCCCGCTTCCGTGCGGGAGTCGTCGATACAAGCCGAACGACGCAGCCGCTCCCGCCTGCCCGGAGACGGCCTGTGCTGTGCCAGAAAGGGCGCTTCGTGGCCGATTCCGGCAACCCCAACGAGAACAACCCGTCCACAGCCGGTGCGCACGGCGAGGTCACCGCCTCGTACGACGCCAGCGCGATCACGGTCCTCGAGGGCCTGGACGCGGTCCGCAAGCGACCTGGTATGTACATCGGCTCGACCGGTGAGCGCGGTCTCCACCACCTCGTCCAAGAGGTCGTCGACAACTCGGTCGACGAGGCGATGGCCGGCCACGCGGACACCATCGACGTCACGATCCTCGCCGACGGCGGGGTGCGCGTGATCGACAACGGCCGAGGCATCCCGGTCGGCATCGTGCCGTCCGAAGGAAAGCCGGCCGTCGAGGTCGTGCTGACCGTCCTGCATGCGGGCGGCAAGTTCGGCGGCGGCGGCTACGCCGTCTCCGGCGGTCTGCACGGCGTCGGCGTCTCCGTCGTCAACGCCCTGTCCACACGGGTCGCCGTCGAGGTCAAGACGGACGGCTACCGCTGGACCCAGGACTACAAGCTCGGTGTCCCGACCGCCCCGCTGGCCCAGCACGAGGCCACCGAGGACTCCGGTACGTCGGTCACCTTCTGGGCCGACGGGGACATCTTCGAGACCACCGAGTACAGCTTCGAGACCCTTTCGCGCCGTTTCCAGGAGATGGCGTTCCTCAACAAGGGCCTCACCCTCAAGCTCACCGACGAGCGGGAGTCGGCGAAGGCGACGGCGGGCGCGGACAGCGCGGACGCGGTCGAGCCCGCCGAGGAGGAAGCCGCCCGCACGGTCACGTACCACTACGAAAACGGCATCGTCGATTTCGTGAAGTACCTGAACTCCCGCAAGGGCGACGTCATTCACCAGTCGGTGATCGACATCGAGGCCGAGGACAAGGAGCGTCTCCTCTCGGCCGAGATCGCCATGCAGTGGAACACGCAGTACACCGAGGGTGTCTACTCCTTCGCCAACGCGATCCACACGCATGAGGGCGGTACGCACGAGGAGGGCTTCCGTGCGGCGCTGACCTCCTTGGTCAACCGGTACGGGCGCGACAAGAAGCTGCTGCGCGAGAAGGACGACAACCTCACGGGTGAGGACGTCCGCGAGGGTCTGACGGCGATCATCTCGGTGAAGCTGGGCGAGCCGCAGTTCGAGGGCCAGACGAAGACCAAGCTGGGCAACACGGAGGCCAAGACCTTCGTGCAGAAGGTCGTGCACGAGCAGCTGACGGACTGGTTCGACCGGAATCCCAACGAGGCCGCGGACATCATCCGCAAGGGCATCGCGGCGTCCACGGCGCGTGTCGCGGCTCGCAAGGCGCGTGACCTGACCCGGCGCAAGGGGCTGCTGGAGAGTGCCTCGCTGCCCGGCAAGCTGAGTGACTGCCAGTCGAACGACCCCACCAAGTGCGAGATCTTCATCGTCGAGGGTGACTCCGCCGGTGGTTCGGCGAAGTCCGGCCGTAACCCGATGTACCAGGCGATCCTGCCCATCCGAGGCAAGATCCTGAACGTCGAGAAGGCCAGGATCGACAAGATCCTGCAGAACACCGAGGTCCAGGCGCTGATCTCGGCCTTCGGTACCGGGGTCCACGAGGACTTCGACATCGAGAAGCTCCGCTATCACAAGATCATTCTGATGGCGGACGCCGACGTCGACGGTCAGCACATCAACACCCTGCTGCTGACGTTCCTGTTCCGGTTCATGCGGCCGCTGGTCGAGTCCGGGCACGTGTACCTCTCCCGCCCGCCGCTGTACAAGATCAAGTGGGGCCGGGACGACTTCGAGTACGCGTACTCGGACCGTGAGCGTGACGCGCTTGTCGAGCTCGGCAAGCAGAACGGCAAGCGGATCAAGGAAGACTCGATCCAGCGCTTCAAGGGTCTCGGTGAGATGAACGCCGAGGAACTGCGCATCACGACGATGGACCAGGACCACCGGGTGCTCGGCCAGGTCACGCTGGACGACGCGGCGCAGGCCGACGATCTGTTCTCGGTGCTGATGGGTGAGGACGTCGAGGCACGGCGCTCGTTCATCCAGCGCAACGCCAAGGACGTCCGCTTCCTCGACATCTGAGTCGGCCGTACAAGCAAGCCGCAGCTCGAAAGGACTTTGACCAGCAATGGCCGACGAGAACACCCCTGTGACACCTGAAGAGGAACCCGCTGTCGCGAGTGTGGGCATGCGTGTCGAGCCCGTGGGGCTCGAGACGGAGATGCAGCGCTCCTACCTCGACTACGCGATGTCCGTCATCGTCTCGCGTGCGCTCCCGGATGTGCGGGACGGCCTCAAGCCCGTCCACCGCCGGGTGCTGTACGCGATGTACGACGGCGGCTACCGGCCCGAGAAGGGCTTCTACAAGTGCGCCCGTGTCGTCGGTGACGTCATGGGTACGTACCACCCGCACGGCGACTCCTCGATCTACGACGCGTTGGTTCGTCTGGCGCAGCACTGGTCGATGCGCATGCCGCTGGTGGACTCCAACGGCAACTTCGGTTCTCCGGGCAACGACCCGGCCGCGGCGATGCGGTACACCGAGTGCAAGATGATGCCGCTGTCCATGGAGATGGTCCGGGACATCGACGAGGAGACCGTCGATTTCAAGGACAACTACGACGGCCGCAACCAGGAGCCGGTGGTTCTGCCGGCGCGCTTCCCGAACCTGCTGATCAATGGTTCGGCGGGCATCGCGGTCGGTATGGCCACGAACATTCCGCCGCACAACCTGCGCGAGGTCGCGGCCGGTGCGCAGTGGTATCTGGAGCACCCGGAGGCCTCGCACGAGGAGCTCCTGGACGCGCTGCTCGAGCGGATCAAGGGCCCCGACTTCCCCACGGGTGCGCTCGTCGTGGGCCGTAGGGGCATCGAGGAGGCGTACCGCACGGGCCGTGGCTCGATCACGATGCGCGCGGTCGTCGCGGTCGAGGAGATCCAGGGCCGTCAGTGCCTGGTGGTCACGGAGCTTCCGTACCAGACCAACCCCGACAACCTCGCGCAGAAGATCGCGGACCTGGTGAAGGACGGCAAGGTCGGCGGTATCGCGGACGTCCGTGACGAGACGTCCTCGCGCACGGGTCAGCGTCTGGTCGTCGTGCTGAAGCGTGACGCGGTCGCCAAGGTCGTGCTGAACAACCTGTACAAGCACACCGATCTGCAGACGAACTTCGGCGCGAACATGCTGGCGCTCGTCGACGGGGTGCCGCGCACGCTGTCGATCGACGCGTTCATCCGGCACTGGGTGACGCACCAGATCGAGGTCATCGTCCGGCGTACGAAGTTCCGGCTGCGCAAGGCCGAGGAGCGGGCGCACATCCTGCGTGGCCTGCTCAAGGCCCTGGACGCGATCGACGAGGTCATCGCACTCATCCGGCGCAGCAACACCGTGGAGATCGCGCGCGAGGGCCTGATGGGCCTGCTGGAGATCGATGAGATCCAGGCGAACGCGATCCTGGAGATGCAGCTGCGCCGGCTGGCCGCGCTGGAGCACCAGAAGATCACCGCCGAGCACGACGAGCTCCAGGCGAAGATCAACGAGTACAACGCGATCCTGGCGTCGCCCGAGCGGCAGCGGCAGATCGTCAGCGAGGAGCTGGCGGCGATCGTCGAGAAGTTCGGCGACGACCGGCGTTCCAAGCTGGTGCCTTTCGACGGTGACATGTCCATCGAGGACCTGATCGCCGAGGAGGACATCGTCGTCACGATTTCCCGCGGCGGCTATGTGAAGCGCACGAAGACGGACGACTACCGCTCGCAGAAGCGCGGCGGCAAGGGCGTGCGCGGGACGAAGCTCAAGGAAGACGACATCGTCGACCACTTCTTCGTGTCGACGACGCACCACTGGCTGCTGTTCTTCACGAACAAGGGCCGGGTGTACCGGGCGAAGGCCTACGAGCTGCCGGATGCCGGCCGGGATGCGCGTGGTCAGCACGTGGCGAACCTGCTGGCGTTCCAGCCGGACGAGCAGATCGCGCAGATCCTGGCGATCCGTGACTACGAGGCGGCGCCCTACCTGATCCTGGCCACCAAGGGCGGCCTGGTGAAGAAGACGTCGCTGAAGGACTATGACTCGCCGCGTTCCGGTGGTGTCATCGCCATCAACCTCCGTGAGACGGAGAGCGGCGCGGACGACGAGCTGATCGGTGCGGAGCTGGTGTCGGCCGAGGACGATCTGCTGCTCATCAGCAGGAAGGCCCAGTCGATCAGGTTCACTGCGACGGACGATGCGCTGCGCCCGATGGGCCGTGCGACTTCGGGTGTCAAGGGCATGAGTTTCCGCGAAGGCGATGAACTGCTCTCGATGAATGTTGTCCGGCCCGGTACGTTCGTGTTCACTGCGACCGATGGTGGTTACGCGAAGCGGACCGCTGTCGATGAGTACCGCGTCCAGGGTCGTGGTGGTCTGGGTATCAAGGCCGCCAAGATCGTGGAGGACCGGGGTTCTCTCGTCGGCGCACTGGTGGTGGAGGAGACGGACGAGATCCTCGCCATCACGCTCGGCGGTGGTGTGATTCGTACGCGAGTCAATGAAGTCAGGGAGACGGGCCGTGACACCATGGGCGTCCAACTGATCAATCTGGGAAAGCGCGATGCCGTCGTCGGTATTGCGCGCAACGCCGAGGCCGGTCGTGAGGCCGAAGAGGTCGACGGTACCGATGAGGCCGAAGGCAACACGGTCGAGGCCCATGCCGAGAGCGTGGTCGAGGGCACGGAGCCTTCGGCCGGGGAGCACGAGGAGTAGAGCGTGAGTGGAGCCACGGGCGCCGATTCGGCCTCTTCCGGAGCTGGAGCGAGCGGTGCCCGTGGCCCTGCCACGGACTCCCAAGGGGGAACTGTGACGGACACTCGGGGACCTCAGCCCCAGTACGAGGGGTACGCGACCGGGCCGTTGCCCGGTGAGCGCGAGCCCGCACCGGGCCAGGCGGGGCCCTATCACCCGCCGCAGGCGTATCCGTCCCCCGCGGGCGGTACGCAGGGTGGCGGCACACAGGGCGGAGCGCAGGGCGTGGGCGGCGTACAGGCGACGCGCCGGCCCCGGACCGGGGCACGGACCACTCCGCGCACCCGTAAGGCGCGCCTGCGGGTGGCCAAGGCCGATCCGTGGTCGGTGATGAAGGTCAGCTTCCTGCTGTCCATCGCGCTGGGGATCTGCACGGTGGTGGCAGCCGCGGTCCTGTGGATGGTGATGGACGCCATGGGTGTCTTTTCCACCGTGGGCGGCACGATCAGCGAGGCCACCGGCTCGAACGAGAGCAACGGCTTCGATCTGCAGTCGTTCCTGTCGCTGCCGCGCGTCCTCATCTTCACCTCGGTCATCGCGGTGATCGATGTGGTGCTGGCCACTGCGCTGGCGACGCTGGGTGCCTTCATCTACAACTTGTCGGCCGGCTTCGTGGGTGGCGTGGAGCTCACTCTGGCCGAGGACGAGTAGGGCACCGGGTATCGATTTTGGGACTGGCCCCGACGTGCGCTAATCTTCAGAAGTCAGCGCACAGCGCGGCGGGGCTATAGCTCAGTTGGTTAGAGCGCATCCCTGATAAGGATGAGGCCACAGGTTCAAATCCTGTTAGCCCCACAGGCTCGAAGGCCCCCAGTCTTTACGGACTGGGGGCCTTCTGCTTTTGGGGTGTCCGGCCGGATCGGGTGTCTTCTGGATCCGGGGCGCTGCTCTCGGATCCGGCCTCCCGCTCGATGGTGCGTGCCGCTCGGCGGCTTCCAGGACCGGGGTCGTCCCCGGGGGTGTGTTTTCCCGGGCTTGCGGACGTTGCTCCGGTGTGCGGTTCCTGGTGGGCCGTTGTCGTGCGGGTTGGGCCTTTCCCGTGCGTGCACCCTGAGCGCCGGGCCTTTCGTGCGAACAAGGGTGAGCGCCACTCGGGGACGCACGCACGGGAAAGGCCCCCGTCCGGTGTGAACCGGACCAGGGGCCCTGTGTGTGTCGGCTGAGGCGCTCTCAGGGCGGTAGCGGGGACGAGTCCCCGGCCGGTGTGCCGCCGTGGGTGGAGCGGGTGCTGTTCGTCGCGTGCGCGGCGTCCGTGGTGTCTGTGATCCGTTGGCGGCCGGCCGGTGAGGAACCGTGGGCCTCGGCGCGGATGCGCTGCTTCATCGTCGGTGGCAGCGCCCTGTCACGCGGAAGGGTCCATCGCACCGACGGGGTGGTCGCGGTTGCCGCGGTCGCACCCGTGTGCTCCTGGGTCGTGGTCGTCGACTCCGCGGCCGTGGCCTGGGCTGTGGCGAGGCCCAGCGAGGCGAGGAGTGCGAAGAAGGCGGTGATGAAGGCGGTCCAGATGCTCTTGACCCTGAAGGTGCTCATGGCCCCTCGCTTTCAGGTGGTCCGGTTTGCTTACCTTTCCGATGATGTGGATGAGGCGGGCGAATTCCGGGACCGACGCCCCCGCTGCGCCGTTCTTCCGATGAACACCACTCGCATGGTTCAACCGGTCCGGAAAAGCTGGTTCCGGGGGTGGTGAGCGGTCCGGAAGATGCCGGGCCGGGGGTCTGGAACGGTGCGGCAGTTGGGTTCCAGGCAGGTCACCGATCGGTATCGGCCGGTGTGTATAGTCGGGCGGCAGAAGTCCCTTACGTCAAGGAAAGACGAGGTCGCGCGGTGAAGAAGCTTCTCCTGGTCGCACTGGCTGCCATCGGCGGGCTCCTCGTGTACCGCCAGATCCAGGCGGATCGCGCCGAGCAGGATCTGTGGACGGAGGCGACCGACTCCGTGCCCGCAGGTTCGGGTGTGTGAGACGGAACAGCCTGCTGTGGGCCCCGGTCGCTGAGCGGCCGGGGCTCCGTGCTGTCCGGGTTCCTGTTGCGGGGCCGTGAGACCCGTGCTGTCCGGATTCCTGTTGCGGGACCGTGACACCCGTGCCCTTGAGTTCACCTACGCAAATCATTAGGTTGCGAGAGCAAAGCGACTGGGACTTGAGGTCGAGGGGGCTTCCGTGAGGGCACGGGCAAGGGCGGGAAACCGTCGCAGCACAGCAAGGGCAGGGGTACTGGCCGGCGGGGCACTGCTCGCACTCGTGGCGGGGGGAATGCCCGCCGTGGCGTCCGGGCCCGCAGGGCCGCGCGCCGCGGGTGCGCAGGACGGCTCGAGCAGTCTTGTGATGGTGCTCGACTCCTCCGGTTCCATGGGCGGCGACGACGGTACGGGCAGGACCCGGATGGAGAGTGCCCGTACGGCCGTGGGCGCAGTGGTGGACGCGCTGCCCGACAACTATCCGACCGGTCTTCGGGTGTACGGCGCCGACATGCCCAGGGGCTGCACCGACACCCGCCTCGTGCAGCCGGTACAGAAGCTCGACAGGGCCGCCATGAAGAGCGCCGTCGCAGGTGTGCAGCCCAAGGGGGACACCCCTGTCGGACTCTCCCTGCAGAAGGCCGCGAAGGATCTGCCCGAGCCCCGGAACGGTGCCATCGGGACGCGCACGATCCTCCTGGTCTCCGACGGTGAGGACAACTGCGGAACGCCGCAGCCGTGCGAGGTCGCCGAACAGCTCGGCAAGGAGGGGGTCGGGCTGCGGATCGACACCGTGGGCTTCCAGGTGAAGGGCCCGGCCCGCAAGCAGCTCGAGTGCATCGCGGAGGCGGGCAACGGGCGCTACTACGACGCACCGGATGCCGAGGCGCTCGCCAGGCAGCTGCAGCGGTCTGCGCAACTCTCCGCGGACGGCTACCGGTTGAAGGGTGAGCGGGTCGAGGGAGCGGCAACCGCGGACAAGGCTCCCGCGATTGCTCCCGGGCAGTATCTGGACACCATCGGCCCCGGAGAGAAGCGGTACTACGCCGTCGACCTCGACGCGGTGTCCACGGCCGACTTCTCGGCGACCGCGGTTCCGCAGCCCGGTGCGGCCGTCGACAGCCTCGACGCTCTGAGTACCGGCCTCGCCCACGGCACCGGTGACTCCCTCTGCGAGACGAACACCGAGCACTTCTTCCAGAAGGAGGGAGCGACCCCGCTGACCTCGGCCGTCTCCCGGATCCGTTCCGAGGGCGGCAGCCGCAGCTGCGACGACGCGGGCCGCTACTGGCTGGTGGTCGAACGGCAGAGCAAGAAGGGTTCCGATTCCGCCCGGTGGCCCCTGGAGCTGGTGTACGGGGTGGAGGCGCCGCTGGTCGAAGGGGTCACGCCCGCCCAGTCGCAGCCGGAGTACGGGGACGGCGGCAGGAAGGCCGCGCTGCCGTCGGGGGATCCGCGTGAGGTCCGGGGCGGAAGCGGATTCAACGATGCCAGGGCGCTCGGTCAGGGGGTGTGGCGGGACCGGATCCTGCCTTCGCAGACCCTTTGGTACAAGGTTCCGGCCGGCTGGGGCCAGCAGGTGCGCTACGACGTGGAGTTCGCGAACGAGCCGACCGTTCGGCGCGCTTCGTCCACGTACTCCTACGGCGGGACGCAGCTGTTCACTCCGGCCAGGTTCCCGGTCGACAGCGGTGGTGAGTTCAGCTCGACAGCGATGTACAACGGGCGGCCCGCCGCGATCAGGATGGGATCGGTCCCGGTCGCCTGGACCAACCGTTACGAGTACCGGTCCGCGGTCCGGCCGGTGCACGCCGAGGGCAGCTTCTACATCGCGGTGACCCTGGGGGCGAAGGCGGCCGAGATCGCCGAGAACCCCCGGATCGGCGTGGTGCTGCGTGTGGCGGTCCTCGGTGACGTGCTGGCGGGCCCCCAGCACGGAGCCCCCGTTCTGGCGAGGAAGTCCGGTGACACGAAGGTGGACGATGACGGCAAATCACCTGTGGCCGCAGACAGCAGTGGTACGGGCGGGGCAGGATGGACCGGCATCGCGACCGCTGCAGCAGCGGGCGCCGTGGTCGCTCTGATCGCGGGGCTCGTGTTCGTCCGCAGCCGTCGCAGGCCGGGCGGGCGGACGACAAGGGGAAGTGCGTGAACAGGCAGCGCAACAGGGGCCGGGTGATACTGGCATCGCTCGCGGCTGTGTGCGCGGTGGCGGCGCTGCCGGGACAGGCGCATGCGGCCGACGGTCCCGCGTCGTACGCCTTCGATCGCGAGGCGACAGCGGTCCAGGGTACGGAGACGAACGCCGACGCTGCGGAACTGAAGCCGGGGTCGGTCTACAGGAGTTCGATTCAGCGGGACCAGAAGCTCTACTACCGCCTGGAACTCGACAGCAGGACCAATGCGTACGTCTCCGCGGTGGTCGTGCCGAGGAAGGCCGGCAAGGTCGCCTACGGGGACGGCATCACGGTCAGCATCAGGGACCTCGACGACACCCGGTGCAGTTCCGAGGATGCGATCTTCGCATCGGCGGAATTCCCGCGCCCGATCGCCGCGTACGCCCACCGGACCGTGGAGGACAGCGAGGCCACGTGCAGCGCGGCCGGCACGTACAACGTGCTGATCGAGCGGGAGAGCAAGGCCACGTCGGCCTCGGACGAGTGGGACCTGGAGCTGCGGTACGAAGCGGAGCCCGCGCTGAAGGACGCCGGTGCGGTGCCGACCGAGGCACCGGAGAACTGGTCGTCCGCCTCGCCCGCTCCGCCCGCCGGGAAGCAGAAACGGACCGGTGGCAGCAGCTACTACGACGCCACCGGTGTGGATTCCGGCGAGTGGGTGGACAGCATCGCGCCCGGACAGACGCGCTTCTACCGTGTGCCGGTGGACTGGGGCCAGCGGATCTTTGCCGCGGCTTCGCTCAGCAACAACAACTCCTCCACCGAGTACCTCGGCAACGCGCTGTCGCTGTCGCTGGACAATCCGGCCCGAGGCCATGTCGACGACACGACGCTGTCCTACTCCGGGAAGCCCGTCTCAGGCGCCCTGGAACCGCTGCCGGCGGTCGCGTACGAGAACCGCTACGCCTCGAGTTCGAAGGCTGCGGCCATGCGGTTCGCGGGTTGGTACTACCTGTCGGTGACGCTCTCCCCGAAGGCCGCCAAGTACTACGGGGACACGGGTATCGGGCTGACGCTCAGGATCAATGTCCGTGATGAGGCCGGTCCGTCGCCCTACAAGGGGGACGCCGGAATCTTCGGTGTCACCGATGACGACAAGGACATGGCCGAGACCGGGCAGAGTGCGCTCCAGGCGCGCGAGAGCGACACGATGAAGACGGTGGCCGCGGCGGGGATCGGCGCGGGTGCCGTGCTGGTGCTCGGGCTCGGGGCGTGGACGCTGATGGCCCGGCGCCGTGCCGTTCCGGCTGCTGTGCCGCCGGGCGTGGGCGGGCAGCCGCCGTTCGGGGGACCGCCCCAGGCCTGGTAGGCCCGTACCGGGGCCGGCCGGACCGGGCAGGTCCGGGCAGTGCCCAGAGGAACCGGTCAGGTCTGGGTCAGTGCCCAGATGCCCACCGCAAAACAGATCAGGGCCACCAGCAGGACCGGGACCGCCACCTTCGGGGGCGGTCCCGGCCGCGTTCGGGGAGTGTGCGGGGCGTTCCCGGAGACAGGGTGCCCGGTGGCGGGAACGGGCGGGACAACTGTTGTGCCTGGGTGGGGAACCTGAGGGTGCTGGGCGGTGTATGCACGAGTAGGAAATGCATCGTGCTGCACCGCCGCCGTGGGGGCCTGGGCGAGGTCCGCTGCGGAGGCGGGGGAAGGGGAGGCCGCGTGTGCCGGGAGTGGGGCGGGGGGCGTGTTCGGCTGCGCCTGCTGGGGGGGCGGGGCGAGGTGGAAGCTGCCCGTCTCCGACATCGAGCCGTGCGGCTGGGCGTAGGGCTGCTGCACGGGGTGCTGCGTCTGTTGTGGTGCGTGCGGTGCCTGAGGTGTCTGCTGCGCGCCCGTGGGGGCCTGCGCGGGCGCCTGGAGGCCGTTTGCCGGTCCCTGGGGGCTGTTCACGGGCCCGTCGGGGCCGAATCCGGCCGGCAGGGGTCCGATCTGGTCGAAGACCTCCACCGGCTCGTTGTCCGCGTCGGTCTCCGGCAGCATCTCGACCGCCGCCGTCAGGGCCTTGCGGGCACCCGTGGCGGTCCGGAAGCGGGCTTGGGGGTCGGGCTGCAGCAGTCCGGCCAGGACCTGCCACAAGGGTTCCGGGATGCCCTGGGGTGCGCCCGGAGTGCCGTGTGCGGCGAAGTGTTCGATGAGGGCCTGGGAGTCGGGCTTTTGGCCCTGCAACAGGTAGAGCGCGACCAGACCGACGGCGAACAGGTCCGCGGGGAAGTCGGGTTCGGCTCCCATCATCTGCTCGGGTGCGAAGTAACCGGGCGTACCGACCACATAGTTGGTCTCGGTCAGTCGCGGCTCGCCCTTGCGCATGGAGATACCGAAGTCGGAGAGCCGCAGATGCGGCCGGCCGGTTCCGGTGGCCTCCATCAGGATGTTGGCCGGCTTGATGTCCCGGTGCACGACCCCCTCGGCATGCACCGTCGACAGCCCGGACAGCAGCTGGTCGAGCAGGAGGCAGACGAAGCGCGGGGGCAGCGGGCCGTAGTCACCGATGACATGGGCCAGCGATCCACCGCTGACCAGGTTCATGGTGAACAGGACCTTGTCGTCGTCGGCGGCCCAGCTCGCGGGAGCGAGGACATGCGGGTGCTCGATCCGCAGTGCCTGCTCGCGGACGAAGCGCAGCAGCGTGTGCGCATCGCTCTGCTGCAGGACCTTGGCTGCCACATACCTGCGGCGCCGGTGGTCCCAGGCGCGCCAGACGGCGCCGACCCCACCGCGTCCGATCGGATCGATCAGTTCGTACCGACCAGCGAAGACCTCACCCATTGCGCTGCGCCCGCTCCCCGTTCCGGTTTTGGCTGTCCCGGCCGTCGGGATGATGCCAGGGTCCCGTCGAACGGGACCCTGCTCCCGGGCCTGAGGGTCTGTCTAGCTCTGGTGACCTTCGTAGTGCGCGACTGCGTCAGCGGTGCGCCCTGCTCCGTACACCCTGAGGAACTCTGCCAGTTCGGGGTGGGTCGGGGCGAGGGAGTCCGCGGCATCGATGATGTCGCCGGCCGCGGCGACCGACCGGAGCAGCGACTGGATCTCGCGGACCACGCGGCGGACGGTGGGCCCGCCGCCGGTGGTGGTGGTCTGGCCGGTGCTGGTCAGAACCGAGCCGCCCTGGGACTTCTTGATCTCTTCCATGCGGTCGGTGGCCTCTCCCGCGCTGACGCTGCCGTCCGCGACCTGGCTGGCGAGTTCCTGAAGGGCCTGGACGCGCTGGACGACCGCAGGGTTACCGATCTTGGCCCGCTGGCCGCTCATCAGTTGGGAGAGCATGGGTGCGGACAGTCCGAGAACCGCGGCAAGCCGGGCCTGGTTCAGGCCGAGATCGTCGATCAGCCTGCGGAAGAGCGCCCCCAGCGGCTCTCCGTACCAGCTGCGCTGGAGCTCCCGGGCTCTAGCCGTTGCCTCTTGCTGCGCGGCGTCCATTGCGTCTCCCCTTCGCTGCGGCTTCGCTGCTGCGAACCTCGTCGTGCATCTTACGGAGAGCGGTTGCGGACCGGGAGTCCAATCCTTTTGCAAGATTCAGGGGGTCACCCGGTACTCTGTTCTGCGGCGGACGTCGTGACACGCATGTGTCCGGTGCTGTCCCCTTTTTAGGGGCCTTAGCTCAGTTGGTAGAGCGCTGCCTTTGCAAGGCAGATGTCAGGAGTTCGAATCTCCTAGGCTCCACATCCTCAGAGGTCCCCTGACCTGCGGCAACGCAGGTCAGGGGACCTCTTTGTGTTGATGACGTCAGCATCTTGTCGGCACGCCTCCGGTTCACGGTCCCCGCATGGCGTACTTCAGGAAATGTGACAAAAGCGATGAAGCGGGCGATGTCTGCTGCAGATCTGATCGCGGCGGCCGTTCACGCCGTGCCCGTCTGCCCGAGTGGGGCGCGGACGCACCGATCGGGACGGTGGAGCCGAAGGCGTACAGCCGGAGTCCGGCATTGCGCAGAACCTCGGCGTGCGGCCGGCGGTGGTCGGTCCCGGCGGCGGACCACCGGGACCGACCAGGACTACGCCCCGGGGCTCCGACGAACGGTGCCCGGGGCTCGTGCTTCTGCTGGTGTCGGCTTCTGCTGGTGCCGGACGGCATCGGCCGACTCCTGCTCGTCTGCTGAACCGGCCGGGCCGGCGGTCGCCGCCGTCGGGGCCACCTTCACCAGGGCACCGGGCCGCCCTCGCTGAAGAACCCACCGGTCGGCCCGTCCGTGCCGAGCGTGGCCAGGCGAACCAGGACCGCAGCGCCCTGCGCGACCGTGAGGTACCCGCTGTGGTTGTTGATCTCCGTGTCGACGTAGCCGGGGTCGGCGGCGTTGACGAGGATGCCGTTCTTCCGCAGTTCATTGGCGTATTGCACGGTCAGCGCGTTCAGTGCGGTCTTGGAGGGCGTGTACGCGGCAGACGCCGGCAGACCCGCCAGCGGGCCGTCGGGGTCGCCGGCGATGGCCAGTGACCCGGCGGCGCTGCTGACGTTGACGATGCGCGGCGCCGGTGACCGCCGCAGCAGCGGGAGCATGGCGTTGGTCACCGCGATCACCCCGAAGACGTTGGTCTCGAACACCGCCCGGACCATGTCCAGGTCGACGGAGCTGGGGACCTGATCGTGGGCGTCCTCGGGTGAGACCTGCCCGGAGCCGCTGATGCCGGCGTTGTTGATCAGCACGTCAAGGTGGCCGAAGCGCTCCTCGACCTGCTCGGCGGCCACCCGGGCGGTGGCCCGGTCGGTGACGTCCAGGGTGACCGCGTGCGCGTTGCCGCCTGCCGCGCGCAACGCCGCAGCGGCCTCCTCGCCCCGCCGTGGGTCTCTGGCGCCGATCAGGACCGTCATGCCCAGCGCAGCGAGTTGCTCGGCGGCCGCACGGCCGATCCCCTTGTTCGCCCCGGTAATCAGCACGGTCTTCTGGTGTGTGGCGTGCTCGCTCATGACCAACTCCTTGTTCTGGGATGGTGCGTTCTTCCATGGGCCTGTCCTTTCACCCGGGACGAGACAGCCCGGTCGTCTGTGACATGCGGACAAGGAACCGCTGGAAGAAGTTCGTTGGCCGGCCGGCTCGCCCCCAAGGGGCGCCGTCAGGAGTCACGGAATGGTTGTCGGGCGGGCGGTGGCGCCGGCTGCGGTCCGGTCGTGCCGGAGGAGTCCTGACTCATGAGCAGGCCGAGTAGCAGGCACGTTCACCGAGGACCCATGCGTCCGAAGCCGGTGCGGTTGCAGATCAGCCCCGGCGAGCGCCGGGCCTCGGGCCGGGAACGGCCGGCGATGCTGCCGCATCCGGAGAGGACTGACAGCACCTGGCGGCCCTACGCCGCAACGCCGTGTCCCCCTTCCTGCCCCTGCCGGACGAGTCCGCCGCGCCGGCCGCTGTCGCGGCAGGGCGCCGCATCCTCGAGGCGGTGCGCGGGCCGCCGCGCTGTCGAGCAGCCGGGCCAAGGACCGTCCGCTGCCGGAGCAGGTGCACCGCTCCTTGAACCGGCGGGAGGTAAGCGTCGCCCCGTCCAACCGGTGCTCGGATGTCACAGACGGCGGGGCTGTCTCGTCTCAGGTCTCGGAGACGGACTGTCGGAGCAGGAAGGTGATGGGCATGCGGGTTTTCGTGGCGGGCGGGGCCGGGGTTCTGGGGCGGCGACTGGTGCCGCAGCTGGTGGCGCGGGGGCACCGGGTGACGGCGACGACGACGAGCGCGGCCAAGCTGGGCCTGGTGGAACAGCTGGGTGCCGAGGCGGTCGTGATGGACGGACTGGACGCGGTGTCCGTCGGTGAAGCGGTGGCGGCCGCCCGGCCGGACGTGATCGTGCACCAGATGACCGGGATCAGTGTCGCTCACGCCGGAAAGCCCGATCTGAAGCACTTCGACCGGTGGTCCGTCCCCACCATCCGGCTGCGCACCGAGGGGACGGACCACCTGCTGGCTGCGGCCGAGGCAACCGGCGTGTCCCACGTCGTCGCGCAGGGCTACGCCAACTGGAACGGAATCCGCGAGGGCGGATGGGTGAAGACCGAGGAGGACCCGCTGGACCTGCACGAGGGGACGGCTGCGCACACGGCGATGGCGGCGCTCCGCCATGTCGAGGACGTGGTTCTCAAGGCCGACGGCGCGGTGATGCGGTACGGCGCGTTCTACGGGCCGGGAGCCACCGACGATCAGCTCGTGCTCGTGCGTAAGCGGCAGTTCCCGCTGGTCGGGGACGGTACCGGCTATGCCTCGTGGGTGCATCTGGACGACGCGGCCGCTGCGACCGTCCTGGCCGTGGAGCAGAGGGCGAGGGGGGTGTTCAACATCGTGGATGACGAACCCGCCCCGGAGAGCGAGTGGCTGCCCTGTCTGGCGGCGTGCGCGGGGGCGAAGCGGCCGATGAAGGTTCCCACGTGGCTGGCCCGGCTGCTGGCCGGGGAGGTGGTGGTGACGATGATGACCGAGGGGCGTGGCTTCTCCAACGCCAAGGCCAAGCGGGAGCTCGGCTGGGAGCTGCGCTATCCGTCGTGGCGGCAGGGCTTCAAGGAAGGGCTGGCGTGACCCGGGTCCAGGAGTTCGAGGAGCTGCGGCCGCTGCTGTTCTCGATCGCCTACCGGATCCTCGGCAGCGTGAGCGAGGCCGAGGACGCGGTCCAGGAGACCTGGCTGCGCTACGAGCTCTCCCCGACCCGGCCCACGTCGGCCAAGGCGTTCCTCTCGGCGGTGGTCACCCGGGTCTCCATCGACGCGTTGCGCTCGGCCAGGGTCCGGCGGGAGGAGTACGTGGGGCAGTGGTTCCCCGAACCACTGCTCACCGACCCGTACGAGGACCCGGAGCAGTCGGCGGAGCTGGCCGACTCGCTGTCGATGGCATCGCTGTTGCTGCTGGAGCGGCTCAGCCCGCTCGAGCGTGCGGCCTTCGTGCTGCGGGAGGTGTTCGCCTTCGACTTCCCGGAGATCGCCTCGGCGGTGGGCAGGTCGGAGGCGGCATGCCGCCAGCTCGCGGTGCGGGCGCGCCGCCACATGAACGAGGGCCGGCCCCGGTTCGAGGCCGACCGGACGGAACGCGAGGAACTTGCCGGGCGATTCTTCGACGCCTTCCGGAACGGGAACGTCGACGGGCTGCGGGAACTTCTCGCCGCCGACGTGTCGATGCTCGGGGACAGCGGCGGCAAGGCCCCGCAGTGGGCCAGGGGCTTCTTCGGCGCCGACCATGTGTCCCAGGTGCTCGCCGCTCTCCTCCCGCCGTTCTCCCGGATCGGCGGAGTCGTGGAACCGCACCAGGTGAACGGTCAGCCGGGCGCGATCTTCCGCGACCGGGACGGCAGGGTCCTCAACACCTGGACACTCGACATTCTCGACGGGCGGGTCCAGACGATCCGTACGGTGAGCAACCCCGACAAGCTCGGGCACGTGGGCCCGGTGGCAGACGCATGGGCGGTCCTGCGTGAGACTCAGCAGGCTCGTCGGGACGCGGACTGACCCGAGGAGTTCACCGCGCTGCGACCTGTGGTGCCGGGCGCGGGGGGCGGGCCGGGGTTCTGCGGCATTTCTCAGGTCGCTCGTCGAGCCGTGCCTGTTCCACGCGCTGTGTCACCCGCCACACCGCCGCACCCTCCCCGGAGCCGGCTCGCTCGGCGGAGACGGTCGTGGACTCGACACCCCGAAGCCCTGCCCAGGCCTGTCCGGGTGCCTTGGGAGCGAAGGCGGGCTACCGCCAGGCCGCAGCACCGAGTCCGGCCGGCTCCCACGCAGCACGGGAGGGGCGCCGGAAGACCTCGCGGTCTTCCGGC